>CAYTLU010000306.1:0-6299 GCA_964438665.1 uncultured Bacteroides sp. | reverse complement strand
AGATAGCGAAAGGGATCCACCTCTACCCATTCCGAACAGAGAAGTTAAGCCTTTCCACGCCGATGATACTGCGAAAGCGGGAAAGTAGGTAACCGCCACCTTCAACCGAGAGCCGTGACTCCACTTCGAGTCGCGGCTCTTCTACTTTATGTGGATGTCATGACAAATGCGCGGGGATTCTTGATTTATGCGTTTCGTTATTGTAACTTTGTGGAGATGATGAAATAATTATGTGTAATTTCTCAATACTAGAAAAATGAAAGTTACTTTAGAAAATGATATACTGAGGGTTACGGTTGATTCACATGGAGCGGAGCTTCAAAACATTCTCAACATTCGGACAGGGCAGGAATATCTGTGGCAGGGCGATCCTCGATTCTGGGGTCGCCGCTCTCCTGTTTTGTTTCCTATTGTCGGAATGGTCTGGAATGGACAATACCGTGTAGGCGGACAGGTTTATCGCATCGGACAGCATGGATTTGCGAGAGATTGTGAGTTTGAGGTGATAGAATCGGATAATGCAGATGAAGCTTGGTTTCGGCTGGATTGGTCAGAGGAAACGATGAAGATCTATCCGTTCAAGTTCAGGCTGGAGATTGGCTATGCTTTGATCGGGGAAAGGCTGAGTGTGATGTGGCGTGTTGCGAACGTTGATGATAGGCCGATTTCGTTTCAGATTGGTGCGCATCCGGCTTTCAATTATCCGGATTTTTCGATTTCAGACACCGTACATGGATTTTTCAATCTTGACAGGCATGCGCTGGAGCTCCAGATGATTGCCAACGGAGGATGCGTTGGCGATGCAACGGCGGATCTGAAGATTGATGAAGATTTGGCTCTCACGTCTGACACGTTCAGAAATGACGCGCTTATTTTTGCCGACAGACAGGTTGGGCGCGTCTCGATGCTTGATAAAAACCACAATCCTTATCTGACATTGTTGTTTAACTCTCCGGTGGTCGGTTTGTGGTCGCCGGTCAAAGGGGATGCCCCATTTGTCTGCATCGAGCCGTGGTGGGGAAGATGTGACAGAGTTGGATATGACGGCGAGTTTTCAGATCGTGAATATATGAACAGTCTGGATGCGGGAGGCGTGTTTAATGCGGGTTATACGATCATAATAGACAATATTTGATGTCCGCAGCCGGGGCGCGCAATATATTATAGGATATTGTAGCGGCAGTATAAAACCAAACGAGGAGTCGTTGTCGCAACGTCTCCTCGTTTAGATAATAAACCAATCATTGTCACATTTCTGCAATGGAAAAAGTATTTCTTGCTTTTGTATCCGGTAAACGATTGGTAGGGGATGATTGTTTGGACACAGTTTTATTTTTTACTGTTTTTAACATCTATGTGTGATCCGTTTTTTTGGTTTTATATTCGGCTTATTATTATCTTTGTGATAGGAGATATGCAATATTTAATCGTTGTTAACTTATATGGGTGCTTGTGTGGCACATATATCGATTAACTTTGCAGCAGATTCTTTATGGCGCCTTTGTTTGCGCTGTGATATTTTAAACACGATTAATTTACACATCATATATTATGGCAAAAAAAGAAACATCAAAAAAGGATAAGACTCAGGTTGATCCCCGACAGGCAAAACTAAATGCTCTTGGCGAGGCAATGTCGCTTATTGAGAAAAATTTCGGAAAGGGTGCAATAATGAAACTTGGCGACGAGGTTGTGGAGAGTGTGGATGTCATTCCTACCGGTTCGATTGGCTTGAATTGGGCTCTTGGCGTCGGCGGATTTCCCCGAGGAAGAATAATCGAGATATTTGGCCCGGAATCTTCGGGTAAGACAACATTGGCGATCCATGCCATTGCCGAGGCTCAGAAAGCCGGTGGAATTGCCGCTATCATTGATGCGGAACATGCCTTTGACAGATTCTATGCAGAGAAGCTTGGTGTTGATGTAAACAATCTGCTTATCTCGCAGCCCGACAATGGCGAGCAGGCGTTGGAGATTGCCGAGCAGTTGATACGTTCGGCTGCTATTGATATTCTTGTTGTCGATTCCGTAGCTGCATTGACGCCAAAAAATGAGATAGAAGGAGATATGGGCGACAGAAATGTCGGGCTTCAGGCGCGTTTGATGTCGCAGGCTATGAGAAAACTGACCGGAACGATCTCACGCACGAATACCACATGTATATTCATCAACCAGCTGCGCGAGAAGATTGGAGTCATGTTTGGCCCGAGCGAAACGACAACCGGTGGCAATGCATTGAAATTCTATGCTTCTGTCAGAATTGATATCCGTCCGAGTTCGGCGATCAAGGAGGGCGATGATGTCTATGGCCGCCATACGAAAGTGAAGGTGGTGAAGAATAAGGTGGCGCCTCCTTTTAAGCGTTGTGAGTTTGATATTATGTTCGGCGAAGGGATTTCCCGGAGCAGTGAGATAATAGACTTGGGCGTTGACTATGGCATTATCCAGAAGAGCGGCTCATGGTTCAGCTATAATGGAACCAAACTTGCGCAGGGACGCGATGCCGCGAAGCGGGTGATTGACGACAATCCTGAGCTTGCCGATGAACTGGAGGCACTTATCATGGAGGCTCTGAAGAATGGAAAGCAGGAAAAAGGCGCCAAAAAAGGCAAGTTGCCCAAAAAGGTTGAAGAGAATGCAGCTCAGCCTGAAAGCAAGGTCGGTGAAGGAGAAGATCTGGATGATATAGACTTCGATGACGATGAGTTTTCCATTGAGGAAGATATGTAGTCATTCCTGAAGCTGATTGTCAGACTCTTGGGCAGGATGCGGAAAGCATGCGATGACCTATGCGGCAATAGAGACATTTCCGACACTCGCAGTAGCATCGGCGCAATTGAATGATGGCTTGTGAGGCAAATGCGGATCTGATTTTGATTCCGGCTTGCTGAAAACCGTTGACAATTGAATTGCTCTCTGCCGGAAGCGACTGAAGCAGTTCAATCGCGCTGTCGGATAGCTGTCGGTCTCCTCTCGCCATTGCGTAGGCAAACTGTATGGGGATAACGGCATTTATCATCAGTCCGATCACGGACTGTCGGCTTAGCGATGTAGCCGCATTCGGCGTGGCGGTTCCAAAAGAATAATGATTCGTCCAGTATCCGGTCAGTTGATGCGAAAACAGATTGTCGGCTTGTTCGATGCTGTCAATGGCGAGCAGTTTGCTGACCAGACGTATTCCTCCATGCAACAGGCATGCCAGTGTGGCTATCCGTCTGTGGGGGAAGTTGCCCGGCCGCATTCTTGACATTTTCCATCCCGGCGATTCGGGCTTTTTAAGGCCAAATTTGTGGCATATAAAAGCGTATTCCTTGCGCAGGGCGGCCACGTATTCATCATGCGGGGCGTTGTCAAGCAGGCCGCTTTGCCCGAACAGCAAAGCCTCGATTGTGAACAGTGAGTCGCAATGCTTTCCGATGAACATAAGCGGCGTTGACAATGCAAGACGTTCAAACGGATCTCCATTCACTCCAAATCCCAGACATCGCGCGAGTGTGACGTATGCCGCGCTTTCCCAATCCCCACCAAATCTTTCACGCCACGACTCTATGCGATCGGCTTTTGCATAAAGGCGTTCAAATGCGAGCGAATCAAGCCAATCGCTGATATATATCGGCGGAATTGATTTCAGTTGGGATGCACATGGCAGATCGCGGTCGGCTCTGTCCACGAGTCGGGAGTATTTCTGATGGAAGTCGGGCGTGCAGGCCATCCGCATTTGAGGGATTATCTCGCCGTTGGATCTATGGATCGGAGCATCATCGCGGTCAACCACGTGGAGGATGACGGAGTTGTAGGCCGGATCGCTGTCATGGCCGTGGCGATGCCAGTCGCTTGCGCGGACATGGATTTCCACATCTCCGGCCCATGTGTGGCCGCCGATAACAACCTTTGCATTGAAAAAATCCGGGCCGGCGTCCGTGTTTAGTCGGCCGGGATCGATGATCTGCACCGGACGACCATCGACCGTACACATGTGTGTGCGCGGCCAAAGGCGGTGTTGCCAAACGTATTGCATCAAGCGTTCCACATCGCAAACTTAGCGAAAAAAGTCCGCTTATGAAAAATTACACCGTAAATTTTCAGGATCGCAGACGCTCGGGCCTGTGTCTATTCGATTGAGCGGCGGAATCTGATCATGTCAAGAGCCGTTTCAGCGGCTTCAATGCCTTTATGTCCGGCCGGTCCTCCGATTCGGTCAATCGCTTGCTGTTCGTTTTCAACGGTCAGCAGGCCGAAAATGACCGGAGTGTCGCAATCGGCGTTCAGAGCCGTGACGCCTTGCGTAACGCTTTGGCACACATAGTCGAAATGCGGAGTGTCGCCACGGATGACACACCCGAACACGATTATTGCATCATAGCTTGATGTCTCGATGAGTTGCGAAGCGGCAAATGTGAGCTCGACCGCCCCGGGCACTTCATAAATATCAATGTCGGCATCGTTCATTCCGGCTTCTTTGAGCGCGTTGACCGCGCCATCGCGGAGCGCCGATGTGATGTGTCCGTTCCATCGGGCTACAGCTATTGCAATGCGTGCGTTTTCAATCGTTTCTTTACTGAAAACAGGGGAGAATTTTGACATGGGGATGAAGAATTTAACGAGGGAAAAGTTTGTGCCATAGGTTGAATATGCCCATCGTGGGGTCTTTGGCATTCAACAGAATCTCCACAATGCGGCGATGCAGGTCGTCAGCGTTTATTTTATTGGCTTTATAGAGCATTGTGTTAAGCAGGTGGATGCCTTTTTCGCGGGAAGTCTTGACTGATAGCAGAGCTTCGCCAAGATCAATGGACAGTTCGAGTTGCATGCGGTCGAAATCCGGTGACATTTTTGTCAGATATTTCAGTGCGCGGGTGAAATACTGCACGGCTTCGCGCTGTCGGCTCATTTTTGTCAGGGTTCTGCCTTCGGCCGCCAATGACTCAACGAGACGCATTCCGGCATCTTCGATTCCTTCGTCCATCATCCGCAGATATGTGTTGGCAGCAGCCTGATGTTCGGCAAGGGTCTTTGTCTGTTTGATGCGTGACTGGTAGATGTTTGTGGATGCGTTGAGTGCCAGGAGGTGTGGCGATCCGTATCTTGTAGGATTTATGCGGGCCAGCCGTTCGAACAGTTTCATTGATTTCTCTATGGCGCGTTCAGCCTGCTTGTGTTCGTCGCGGAGATTGTGGATCAGTGCGATGTCATAAAGCGTGGAGGCAAGGAGCGCCAAAAACGGTTCGTCCTTTCGGCGGGGTTCCTGCACCAGCAGATTGAGCGTTGCCGCCGCCGCCTGAAGAGCCTCCTGTGTCATGTCGGCATGCAGGTATATCGCTGTCAGGATCTGCATCAGCGCAGTGTGTATGTCAAGCAGCTTCCGGTTGCCTTCCGAAATGCGGGTGGCAATCGCATCAAAATTAAGGATATATTCAATTGCCTGATCCGTCTGTCCTTTTTGCAGAAAATCGTAGGCCGCGGCACGGAAAAAGTCGTAGGCCGTATTGAATGGCAACGTACCGACCGAATGCCGCAGGTCGCTCATGTTTATTTCGCCTTGGGTCAGTTCCATCTGCGACGATAGATCGCCTGTGGTGGGAATGAAGATCGGGTCAAGAGACGTTTCTTTCATTGTCGGGTTGCGGATGGAATGTTAGTCACGTGATTTCTCGCCAAGATATCCGCCGTGGTGACGCTTGGCGTAGTCGGCTTTCGTGAAACCGGTCATTTGCATGACGTTGACCACGAGGATATCGCCAATGACGGTCATCATTGTGGTTGATGTTGTCGGTGTCAGCCCAAGGGGGCATACTTCCGCAGCCGGAGATGTGACCAGTGTCGCATCGGCCAGTTTTGCCAGTGGACTGTCCGGATTGCCTGTTATGACGATTATGGGCAGAGGATAGAGATTTTTTGCAAGTTCAACAAGACTGACAATCTCGCATGTACGTCCGGAGTTGGATATCAGCAGCATGACATCCCCGGGCTGAAGCACCCCGAGATCGCCGTGCTGAGCCTCGCTTGGATGCAGGTTGACTGCCGGGATTCCGGTTGATGAGAATGTTGTGGCAATGTTTAGTGCAATCTGTCCGGCTTTTCCCATTCCGGCTGTGACAAGCTTGCCTCCTTTGCGGTGGACACGGTCAACGATCAGCTCTATGGCACGATCGTAGTCCTCGGAGTAGGGGATTTCGGCTATCGCTTTACTTTCGGCGGCGAGAATGTCGCGCATTGAGTCTGCTATGTTCATTTTCGTAGTGTGAGATTCTGCAAAATTACAAAATCCGTTCTAAAAAACCTTGTGAAAGCCCGGAAAT
>CAYTLU010000305.1:0-2865 GCA_964438665.1 uncultured Bacteroides sp. | reverse complement strand
TTTCATAACAATCAATATTAAATATTTTTCAAAATCAATTTAGCATTCCCTTCACACACAACGTTGTCCAATATCCGGAATCCGCCTTTTCTGAGAATGGCTACACAATGATAGAATAAAGCCGTGAAGATAAAAAGGAGTCGTTTCATGGATAAATGTGTTGATTTAGGGTTATTTTACAAATATAATGTTGGAACTTACAGTTGTCAATAGTTGGAGGTGAGATTTAACATTAATTATGAACCTATTGCGTGTTCGATTTGGCGGCGCGATTGAAAATCATTATAAAAACATGACGGTTTAAAGGGATAGAATCAAAATTATTTGTAAATTTGCCGCTGAAAAGGTTTCGAAGGTGTGACTTTGTTTAGAAATCATGCCGGAGATTGTAAAAGGGAACACGGTGAAAATCCGTGACAGTACCCGCTGCTGTAAGTCCCCGCATTGACGCACGAAAAGCGTTAATGCAAAAGTCATCGCAATTATGTCATTGCCGCTGCAAGAAAACGGTGAGAAGGCGCGATGGCCGGGATGAGTCAGAAAACCTGCCTGTTCATGAAATATTTGATTTGCATCTGCGGGACTTACAGATGAAAACCAGAATCCATATAGGGTGGATAGACAGTAGTTGTCATATCTGCCATTTCGGAGGGATATCCGCTATGTGAGTTCATTTGGCTTTGATCCGACAGCTTTCCCGTATGTTGCAGGCATACAAACGAAAGACGCGGATTTTTCTTTTTAATGTAATATAAGCCAAATGAACAAAAAAACATTCTACTGCGGACTGGCTGCACTGGCCTTGATGTCCGTATCAATCACATCTTGCGAATATGACGATGAACCGTTATGGCAGTCGATCGATGATTTGACCGGCCGTGTTGATGATCTGGAGACTAAAATCGGACAGACCAATTCGAATCTCGCAGCATTGCAGCAGATAGTCAACGCCTTGCAAAACAGTGTCACAATTACATCGGTTGAGCCGATCACCAACGGATATAAGATTAATTTCTCCGATGGCCAGACTGCAACGATCACTAATGGCGTTGATGGCACTGATGCACCGGTTATCTCCGTTGAGCTGGGCGAAGACGGTAAATATTATTGGACTCTTGATGGCGAGCCTCTCATGGCCGACGGCAAGCCGGTATGCGCTAGCGGCGTTGACGGAGAGTCGGCTATTGCCCCTCAGATCCGTATCAATCCGACAACAAAAGAATGGGAAGTGTCAACAGATGGCGGCACTACATGGACTTCTACCGGGTTCAAAGCCGAAGGCAGCGATGGCGACTCTCTCTTTTCAGAAATCATCACAACCAATCCTGCCTATGTGACTTTTAAGCTGGCTGACGGAACGGAATTTAATGTTCCCCGCTACGATGCAACCGCGCCTAAATTCGTCATCGAGGGTCTCGAAGGCTTCCAGAGGATTCCTTACGGCGAAAGCAAGACCTACAATGTGACTACTGAAAATGTTGCAGACTGGACGATATCCAAGCCTGACGGATGGCGAGTGAATTTTGATGGCAGTAAACTGACTGTGTCGGCCCCGGCGCCAGACAACAAATATGCTGAGGAGATCGGAACGGTAGGTATTGTCGTGACATCGGCCAACAACAAGAGCATGATTGTGAAGCTCAATGTGGGTGTCTATGAGATGCGTATTCTAACATTTGAGGATGCCGATGCGAAATTCTCTCCCTATGAACTCGATTATTGCGGTGTGACCATCTCGACATGGTCTGATTTGATTGATGAAGTAGAATATGGCGGTTCGCTGCTCTATGGCGACTACACTTCGACAAAATATACCTGGACAGACGAGGGCAATACTATGCTTTCGCACACATTCCCCAACAGTTTTGGTACGTATTGTTATTGGGGCGGCGGCCATGCCATTTCCAACTACTATGGTACGGATCTCAGCCTTGGCGACTACATGCATCAGCTGGAAGTGTATGGAACAAGTGGACACAATGGCTCGGCAAACTTTGCAATGCATTACGGTTACAAGGATAATTCCGGATATACCGACTCCTTTGTACTTCCATCTATTGAATTCAGCGATGGTGTTGCCCGTGTAATCGACCATATGTGGGTGATGAATTCGGTATATGCCATGAACTGTTATATTGACGGTAATGGCCTGACGGCTAAGATCGGACCTGATGACTGGGTTAAAATTGCTGCGTTCGGCTATGATTCAACCGGAACAAAGACCGGCGAAGTTGAATTCTATACATGCAACGGTCCTGACAATATTGTTATGGATTGGACAAAATGGGATCTGTCGGGTCTTGGCAAAGTTGCGAAAGTTGAGTTCAATATTCTTGGCTCAAGCGACAATGGCTATGGCTTCTCCCAGCCTGCATATTTTGCGTATGATGATGTCGCTGTAAAATTCTGATTATAATGTAAGGATTTAATTATATAATGTATAAACCATACTTTTCATTTTTATGCGTTGCTCTGGCCGTGATGGTCGGAGCAATGCTCATTTCTTGCAATAAAGATGAATTTATCGAGAGTGACCTTCCGCCTCAGATAAGTTACGATTATGAAACCGGGGTGTTTGTTGTCAAGATAGGAGAATCGCTGACAATCTCCCCAAATTATAAAAATACAATCGCCGGGCAGACACAGTATAGCTGGTGGGTCAACGGAACGGAGGTGTCGGACACGCCGGTCTTTACCTATACGTGGACTGAGCCGGGCGAGAACTATGTTAATGTTACGGTCACAACACCTGCCGGCTCGGCGCGTGAGGAATTTCTTGTGAAAGTGGTTGAACCGGCAGCGCCTGTAATTTCTCTGCCGTTGACATCAGAAGCGATAACGATTGCCGTTGGCACGGACTATGTT
>CAYTLU010000304.1:0-2132 GCA_964438665.1 uncultured Bacteroides sp. | reverse complement strand
ACCGAACGGCCAAACTACTGGATGCTAAACGAGTCGATGATATATATCAACCCATACACTCTGCAAACAGGCGACCCCAAACTGAAAAATGTAAAGATACATTCACTGGGAGCTAACGCCCGATGGAAATGGAGCATGCTGTTCATGAATTACGAACGGCGGGATAATGCCCTGTCGCAATGGTCGCAGATCTACAATGATGAGGGCGTGATCCTGATCAAGAACATCAACCTACCCTCCCCAGTGCGCAGTTTTACTGCCGGCATCAATCTGTCGCCGACATGGGGCGTATATAGCGCCAACTGGACTATCGGAGTGCAAGAATTCCTTTACAAACAGACGCTTGCCGACCCGCGTGAGGCTACCGGCAGCCGCGAAGTGAAATACAACAACCCTATCGGATTCTTCACTCTCAACAATGCTTTCCGTTTCAGCCATTCATGGCTGTTGGAGGCAAACATGAGCATCACCACGCGTGGCGATGTGATGAACTATCGGCTCACCGCCCCGACATATAATCTGAGCTTTGCCGTGCAGAAGTGTTGGCTTAAGAACGATGCACTGTGTCTTCGCGCTTCCGTTTCCGATGTTCTGCAACGCAGCGGCGAGTCTGTCGAGATGGATTGTGGCTATTACATCCTGAACCAAAAATCCAACATCAGTCGTCATCGTCTCGACATTTCTCTTCGCTATACGTTCAATGCGGCTCAAAACAAATATAAAGGAACAGGAGCCGGAAAAGAGGCTGCCGGACGTATGGGGAAATAACACATCTATAAAAAACGAATATATGAAAGATCTTACAATCAGGCTTGAGCAGCTGCATGAGCAACGCGAAGTCGAGAATATGATCCGCGAATCCTTTTGGAATGTTTATCGTCCGGGATGTCTGGAACATTACGTGATGCACTGTCTGCGAAAGGACAATGCTTTCATCCCGGAGTTGAACTTCGTAATGGAACTCAATGGGGAACTGATTGGCCAGGCTATGTGCATGAAAGCGTGCATCAAGAAGGATGACGGCACGGAACTGCCCATCATGACACTCGGGCCGATATGCATCCGGCAGGAATACAAACGGATGGGCTATGGCAAAAAACTGCTTGATTACACATTGGAGAAAGCCTCTGACAGAGGGTTCGGGGCTGTGTGTTTTGAAGGCAACATCGACTTCTATGGGAAGAGCGGCTTTAAATATGCCTCGCTCTTTGGTATCCGCTATCATGGATTGCCGGAGGGTGCAGACGCTTCATTCTTTCTCTGCAAGGAGCTTATTCCCGGTTATCTCAATGGAGTCAGAGGGGAATACGCCACTCCGCGTGGATATTTTGTGAATGAAGCGGAGGCAGAAGAATTTGACAAGCAATTCCCGAAAAAGGAGAAAAAGATTCTGCCCGGACAATTATGGTAAAAACAACGTTGCTATGTGGTCATGGATAATTCTGCATATTCTAAAATATGCCCTTTTCTATATAGTCATTTTTTTCCTTATTATTTTACCGGATTTGGTCCGCTCGAATTGCGGTCTATAGACAATCCGTTTTGGCCGTTCATAACGGTTCAACACAGTAGCCAACCGGTCTTTTAACTTGGGGATTTCACATTCAGACTCTACCGCCAACACAACTTCTTCACCCCACTTTTCACTCTTTGCATGGGTCACATAGCACGTTAAATCCGGAAAGATTGTCAGGATTTTTTCTTCAATCTTTTCCGGATATATTTTAATTCCTCCGGAATTAATCACGTTGTCAGCCCGCCCCAACCATTTGAAAGAGTGCGAATCGATCAGTTCCACTATGTCATTGGTCTGAATCTTTCCGAAACTGAATCCATCGCATTGAATGGAAAGACAACCCCTTTCATCGACATCCACACTGACTCCGGGCAATGTCTCATAAAAAGGCATGCCCACCTTGCGCAATGCGACATGACTGCATGTCTCGGTCATTCCGTATGTCACGCATGCATTAACGCCCTGCCTGACAAGCCGTTGTTCGGCGGCGCAGGATAGTGGCGCGCCTCCGATAAGAACGTTTTTCACATGTTTTACGGCCGATGAGTTTAAGAACCCGTCAACTTGCGACGGCACGATTGCAAGCAGATCAATCGGTCGCACCACGCAATGGGCA
>CAYTLU010000303.1:0-2997 GCA_964438665.1 uncultured Bacteroides sp. | reverse complement strand
CAGCCATCTGGTAGGGTCGAGGCATGCCTCGACCGCCCCCCCGTTCGCGATAACGCCCATATTTGCCCTATTTGACTTATCGGCTCTATCGCCATCAACCGGTCATAATCTCCCTCTCGGCAGCAATCGCACATTGACATTCTGAAAAGTCCCGCCCATTCCGCCCCCATTCATGAAATACTGACATCATCAAACCGATGAAAATTTGCAATTTTGATGTAATTTGACGCGGTTGCAATGAAAAATCAAAAAAACTATTTGCAGATTAAAAAAATAGACGTAAATTTGCATCGCAATTGCCGAAAGGGTCTTCATATTGCAATTAAATTGACTCCGTAGCTCAGTTGGTAGAGCAAATGACTCTTAATCATTGGGTCGAGAGTTCGAGCCTCTCCGGGGTCACATTTAAAGACCGCAACAAGTCAAGGATCGCTGAAAATAAGACATTTTCAGCGATTTTTAATTCTAAACCCAAAAATTTCGTAAATTTGTGTTTTAGAATAGACTATGAAACTTTCTTTGGAATACATTCGGCAACTGGCATCAGGCAATGAAGGCTTTGATGTTGAGTTCAAGGAGACCACCGGGCAACTGAATCGTGGAATGGAAACGTTATGCGGTATGATCAACGGCAATGGTGGCATTGTTGTGTTTGGTGTTTCCAATAAAGGGAAAGTTATAGGTCAGAATATTGCGGACAAGACAACTCGTGAAATCGGTGAAGCTCTCAATAAGTTTGACCCGGCAGTGGATATTCAACCAATATATGTCAGGCTTGAAGATTCGGATAAGTATTTGATAGCTTTTCAATCAGATGGGTTGGAAACTGATAAACCATATTTATGGGATGGCAAACCTTACCGGCGGCATGACAGCGTGACAAGTGTTATGCCACGCGAAAAATTTATCAGACTCCACGAACTTCAGCACGGATTGATATATAAATGGGAGAATGAGGTCAATACGGACCTGAGGATTGAAGACCTTGACGAACGGTTGATTATGAACGTGATTCATAGTGCCGTCAGACGAGGGCGACTGTCAAACAACGCGCTCAATGATAGCGTGTCAATGGCGTTGACGCGACTCAATCTGGTTAAGAATGGTAGTGTATGCAATTCGGCAGCTGTTCTTTTCGGTAAAGTTTTTTCCGATTACCCTCAATGCAGATTGCGTCTTGCACGTTTCAAGGGAACTGACAAGCAGTATTTCATCGACAACCAGCAGCATGTCGGAAACATCTTCCAGTTGGTAGATGCTGCAATGGCCTTCTTTTTCAAGCATCTCAATCTTTCCGGCACGACACACCACAGAATAGTTCGTGAGGACGAACTCGAAATTCCATACGATGCTTTACGCGAGGCCGTTGTCAACGCCTACTGTCACATGCGGTGGGGTTATGAAATCGCCACTGTCGGGATTGCGATTTACGATGACTGCATCGTAATTGAAAACGCCGGACGCTTTCCGGGAAGAATCTCGCCAAACGCGTTGATGCAGCGAGAGGAGGAAGACCGCAAAAACACATCAATGCCTCCGAATCCGGTAATCGCCAATGTCATGTATATCGGCGGTCTTATCGAGCACTGGGGGCGAGGTCTATCAATGATGGCAAGAGAGTGTGAGCGTGTAGGATTACCGGCTCCGACATTCAGTCAGAACGGTACTGTAGTCAAAACCACGTTCGCACGCCCTTATGACCCAAGCACGGATACAGCAGGAGTAAGTTTGAGTACAAGTAATAGTACAAGTAATAGTACAAGTAATAGTGCAAGCAGGGATACGTCTGCAACCAGCTTGACCAAAGATAGAGTTGCTTTCAAGACTCCTTTATTGAAACTTGTTGGAATCATAGGCGAAGATTGGTTGTCGCTATACGATATGCTTGAAACAATGGGATTTACATCAAGATTTTCATTTACAAAAACCTATCTGAAACCAGCTATTGTGGCTGGCTTAATTACCCTTGAAAATCCTGACAAGCCCAATGCTCCCAACCAAAGATACGGCTTGACCCTTAAAGGCAAGGCTCTCCTGACTTCGTCACTCTAAAATTAGTGTTTTTATAATTCGTTAATTCACAGAGATCTGTTAAATTTGCGTACCCTAAAATGGGGTACGCAAGTAGTTTATAGTATGTTTGTGAAGAAAAAGAAGAATCGTTCAGGGACTGTCAGTGTAGTGGTTGCGGAGAAAATCTCTGGCAGATATTTTGAGCTGACAACCATTGGCATTTCGTCCGAAGAATCTGAAATAGAGAATCTCGTAATTAGAGGTAAGGAATGGATTGACCGGGAACAGCAACGCAGGCATCCGCGCCTAGACCTTGTTCGGCGATGAACGCAACAGATGTGAGCAGGAGCGGATGAATGTCGAGATGTTTTTGTCCAATATAACCAACATCAGCATTGATGGTGCAGACCTGATTCTTGACCGTGTGTTTGACAATGTCGGGTTCAACCGCATCGAAGATGTGATATTCCGAAAACTGGTAAAGGCGCGGCTGTCTTACCCTGCCAGCAAGTCTGCCACGGCGGAGTATCTGAAGAACCATTTTGACGACGATGTGAGCCTGTCGAAGATCTACCGCTATCTGGATAAGCTGAGCGACAGTCAGCACAGTATTGTCCAGGACATAAGCGTTGAACATACACGGAAGGTATTGGGCGGTCATATCGGAGTGTTGTTCTACGATGTGACCACACTCTATTTTGAGGCGGATTATGAGGACGGGCTGCGCAAGACCGGATTCTCCAAGGAGGGGCGGCACAAGAACCCGCAGATCATACTGGGGCTGTTGGTGAGCCTCGGCGGTTATCCGCTGGCCTATTGCATCCATGAGGGCAACAAGTACGAAGGGCACACGATGCTTCCGGCGGTGACTGGATTTGTCCGCAGATATGAACTGGAGGATTTTATCGTTGTGGCGGACTCCGGCCTGATGAACGGCGACAATATAGCCGATCTTGAGGCCAACGGCTACAGGTATATCATCGG
>CAYTLU010000302.1:0-2941 GCA_964438665.1 uncultured Bacteroides sp. | reverse complement strand
CATTTTACATTATCAACTTCCATAACACTCCTCCATCCCGTGTTGTTCCAAGAAGAATCGTTTTTGCTGTTCTATCTCCCTGCTCAACTCTTCTTCCGTTGGCATGTAGGCCATATATTTAGCTGCAAAAAGTTGCTCGCTACCGTTAAGGACAGAGTATTTTGCCATCACCTTGTCTGTTTCCGTACAGAGCAATATGCCTATTGTCGGGTTATCACTCTCATCTTTTACAAGGTCGTCATACATTCGTACGTACATATCCAATTGCCCCACATCTGCGTGTGTCAGAGGATGGGTTTTCAATTCAAACAATACGTAACGTTTGAGTTTTATGTTATAGAACACAAGATCAATGTAAAAATCACCTGTGTCCGTTGAAATGTGTTTCTGCCTATCAACAAAAGCAAAGCCACGCCCCAATTCCATGATAAATTGTTGCAGGTGATCTATTAAGGCTTGTTCCAACTGGCTTTCGTCATATTTGCTATCCTTGCGAAAACCTAAAAACTCGGCAACCACCGGATTCTTTATATATTCCAATGGATCATTGACTTCAATATCGGGGGATGGCAATGCCAGCCTTTTCCTTACACAAGCCATGCGGCGACCATAGTATTGTGTGCCGATGTTGCGATTGAGTGTCCTTACACTCCACATCTGTTCCGATGCCTCTTTTACATACCATTCTCGGGCCTTAGGGTCTGCAACCTGTATAATAGAGCGGAAGTGCGACCATGTCAGATTGTGAACACGCGTGTTCACAATCTCCAAATCATTAAAACACAAGTAAAATTGGCGAAAATAATCCAAATTGCGTTTACTGAATGTACTGCCATATTTAGGAACCAGTTGTTCTGCCAATGTTTTAATCAGCCGAGTACCATATTGCGCACGAACCTCTCCATGCTGTTCTTCTTCAACTATTCGTTGCCCAATGTGCCAATAGGTAAGTACAGTAACCTGATTGGCTACCGTGTATGCCTGTTGTCGGCCTTGTTCAATGATACTCCGGATATCAGAAACCAGTTTATCAGTTGTCGTATCATGTTGCAGTTTATTCTTTTCCATAACCTAACCCTTTGAAAGCGTTTATAAGTCCCATTTCGTTTGCATCACATCTTTTCTTCAATTCGTCAAAGGTATATAAAAAATAATCGTTTTTTTATGTATCTTTGAAAAAAATATCTAATGCCCCATATCAATGAATAGACAAAGACATCGTATCGCGATAGCTCTGCTGTCGCTCTTTTTGCCCTCGCTTGTCGCTTTAGCGGCAAAAGCCAGATTCTCCAATGAGTTTTATTATCGGATTGCCTCGGCATCGGGCGATGTAATCACCGAGACCGGTCCTTCGTCAGTGAGTCTGCGGAAAGCGGATGACTCCAAGCCGCAACAATTGTGGAAACTGAGCGAACTGTCAGGAAGCTGGCGCATTATCAATTCCGCGAGCAATCTTGCCGTGCGGTATGACGGTGAACGCGTGGAGCTTGGCGCTAACAATGGCTCAGATGAGGCTCAGTTGTGGAAAATCAACGGTCAGCAGATCGCTCCTGCCAACAAACCGGGCTATCTGCTCTGTGCAAACGCCGATGGCTCTCTCAGCCTTTTGCCGGCTTCAAAGGCAAAGGCGGCGTCCGGAATCAAATTCTCGTTTGAGGCTGTCGAAGCCAAGACAGGCGGCAATTCCGCAGATGAGGCGCGCCGGCAGAACTTTTGGGAAAACGAGACCATTTTCCAGCAAAACAAAGAGCCGGGCGTTGCAACATATATGCCTTACAGCTCAGAGTCTGCCATGAAAGCGGACGCCGAATATTATCGCACTCCCTGGACTGTTCCGGTCAATGACCGCTATCTGACGCTCAACGGCACCTGGCGGTTTCGTCTGGTTCCCGAACCATCGCAGCGTCCGATGGATTTCTATGCCGAGGGCTATGACCTTTCCGGATGGGACACGATTCCGGTTCCGTCCAACTGGGAGATGCAGGGCTATGACAAGCCGATCTATGCCAATGTGGAATATCCGCATGACAATACGCCTCCTTTCATCAATGCCCGCCCGGGCTTCAACGATGGCGGCAAGAACTACGGCACGAATCCGGTAGGGTCATACGTCCGCACGTTCAACGTGCCGGAGAATTGGACCGGCAACCGCACGTTTGTTCATTTCGGGGGTATTTATTCAGCAGCATTCCTGTGGGTCAACGGTAAATATGTAGGCTATACGCAGGGGGCTAACAATGTTGCCGAATTTGATCTGACAAAGCATCTCCGTCCCGGCGAGAATTCAATTGCGGTGCAGGTGTTCCGCTGGAGCGACGGCAGCTATCTCGAATGTCAGGACATGTTCCGCATGAGCGGCATATTCCGTGATGTCTATCTGTACAACGTGCCGAAAGCGGCTGTGCGCGACCATGTGATCACGGCCGATCTGACAGAGAACTATACCAAGGCACGCCTTAATGTGGCTCTGACAATTGACAATCGCGATGGATTGAAAGGCGTGCGCGAGTTCGTTGTTAAAGTCACTGACCCCACCGGCAAACTTGTCGGCGAAAAAGTCATTGCCCACGATCTTTCGAAAGGCGACAAGTCCGCCGCAGCGTTCGACCTTTCCGGCATTATGCTATGGAGTGCGGAGATTCCGAATCTCTACACAGTCGATGTCATACAGCGAATGCCCGGCGGAGAAGAAGAAATGGCATTCTCAACCAAATACGGTCTGCGCGACATACAGATAAAAGACAGCCGACTGTATGTCAACGGCCGGCGCGTTTTCCTCAAAGGTGTCAACCGCCACGACTCCGATCCGGTGCATGGCCGCGCCGTGCGCACCGAATCGATGCTTCGCGATGTTACGCTGATGAAGCGCAACAACATCAACACCATCCGCACGAGCCATTATCCCAACAATGCGCGGATGTATGCCATGTTTGACCATTTC
>CAYTLU010000301.1:0-2720 GCA_964438665.1 uncultured Bacteroides sp. | reverse complement strand
ACAAGTTCTTTAAGCTCCAATTCGACCGATACAAGTTGGGAGCGCAATTCCAAACAAATAGAATCCTGCTTGTCGTTTAGTATCTCTTGAGTCTCTGCTGCAACCCCATTCAAAGTTTGATTCCGCTTCTGATCTTCGATTTTTATCTGGTTCTGAAGATTTGCCTTGCGTGAATTCAATTCCTTAACTTTTACAGCCTGAACAGCATCATCCTTGTTCTGATTGTCGTTCTGAGCATAGGCTGGCGCGCAAATTACAGCCACGGCACAGAGTGCATATAATCTAAAACTTTTCATAGCTATTTTGAATTATTCGTATTTTTCAAAATTTTTTACTCCAACGATATTTTTCACGTTAGGCATCTTATTCTGTTCAACATAATAGGGGATTGCGCCTTCTATCTCGGTATACTCTCCAGATTGCTGAATCAGCGAGGATTTGTACGTTTCTTTTGCACTTTTCAACACCACAATCTTTACATCGGAATTGGCTGTCTGTAAAAGGAAGACATCTTCTCCGTTGAATTCGGCTGTTTTAATGGGTTCCTCGCTTCTGAAAATAAGTTCATTCAGATTCGCCAAACGCGCAAATTCCTTGAAAGACATTGAGTTCAAACTTTCCGGACAATCAACGCTTGTGATCTTTTTACAATCTGCCAAGGCGCCGGCCGTAATCGTTTGGGTGCCGGCGGCAACACGAACCTTGCCCTCGTATGCTCTGGGACACCCGTATAATATCTCATTGCTTTTACTGTAGAGCAAGCCGTTGATTGCCGAAAAATGGGCGTTGTTTATATCGACAGAGACTGACGCAAGGTTTTTAAGAGCCTTCAAATTCTGGATTATTTCGAGTTTGGCGGGGATAGTAATCACTTTAAGGCTGTCACTCCACCGAAACATTTTCAAATCCACCTCTTTCCAGTCGCTTCCAAGCGAAATATCCTGTATCTTGCTGCATTTGAAGAAAACTCCCTGGCCGAATTTTACTGCATTGCCGGGAAAGATGATTTTACTCAATGATGTACATCCTTCAAATGCAAAATCACCAATCGAGGATATTCCAGAAGGAAGGATAATGCCGGTCAGTTTATCGGCTCCGCTAAATGCTTTCGCACTTACACCGACAATGGAATAGATGATATTATCATGTTTGACCTTGTTCGGAATGGTCAGTTCTCCTTCGTAATAGGTAGGAAGGTTGTTCGCAATACTGCCATTATAGGTAACCTCGGCGGTCTTATTCTTTTTGCTTTTGATGTTGAAGTACACCTTTTGTCCTTCTATGGTTACGACGAAATCGTGAGCCCGGGCAATGCCGCATGTCATCAACAGCACGACTGCGGAGAGAATTAATTTTCCTGCTTTCATAATTTTATCTTTTATGCCATATAATCGTCGACATTTGCATCATTCACATAATCATTTTCAGCAACAAGCGAGGAGGATTCTCCCATTGCGTCAGCCTGGAGTGCAGACATGGATAAACCTTCATTTTCAATATTAAGTACTTCGCTGCCGTCTATAATGCTGTCGCCATTGACATCGGCCACCAGCACATCCGCACTTCCGTCTTGATTCTCATCGATCACATAAGCCTCCTGGCCATCGACGCTTAAGACCGCGACATCCATCTGACTGCCATCTTCGTTGGTAACGGTTTCATAATCCACCACCACAACCTCCGGTGTCTCATCGGGTTCTACCGGAATCGGCTCCGGAGTTTCCGGATCGGGGGTTGGTTCCGGCGCTTCCGGATCGGAGGCTGGTTCGGGAGGAGTTACAGGCGGTACGGGAGCAGATGAAGCAGCTCCATGACTTTGAGCCGATGACACATGCCCCGTAGGGGTGTGTGCCGTGTGGGAATCAGGTGAAGTTGGCTCATCAGGCACTTCTGCCGCATGAACCTCGGAGGCGAGCGCACTGCCAGCCACCATGCCAATCGTTGCCCCTGCTGCCGAACTTGCGCCGGTTACCATATCCGACTTCACGATCGATTTCTCCTTTGATGTTGTCTCTTTTTTCATAGCCGAATTGTTAAATGTTTTGTTTTCTGGTACAAATGTAATACGTTGATTAACGATAGCCAAGCATTTAAATGTATCTTGTATGAAACACACGGTTTAATACATGAAATGGCAATTCTCGGTAATTCGACAGGTAGGTTGTTTTATGTCGAAAGCCAAACTGCATTGAATGGCGACCGCCTGCTTGCGTCCGGAGATATCCCGCATCCGAAGCATAAACTAAAGAGACATTGCAAGGCGGAAGCCGCAGATGGTGGACCTGTTGCCCGGCAAGCTGTAGTACCGGTACGACAATCGGCAGTGTTTTGCGCTACCGTTCCAGCTATCGCCGCGCCGCACGCGGCTAAAACCCCAGGATGGCCCTTTAGGGTTGGACGACGGCGAATTATTGTAATAGTTTTTGTTATACCAATCCGAGCACCATTCATAAACATTTCCCGACATATCGTAAATTCCTAATTCATTCGGCGATTTGGTGCCCACAGGGTGGGTCTTGCTGCCGGAATTGTCACTATACCATGCCACCGCATCAATATCGTTGCTGCCGCTGTATTTGTAACCGCGACTGCTGTTTCCGCCCCGGGCTGCAAACTCCCAGTCAGCCTCGGTGGGCAAGCGATAAGTCTTGCCAGTCTTCGCATTCAATTTGCGGATAAACTCCTGTACATCGTTCCAGTTCACATTCTCTACCGGCAGA
>CAYTLU010000300.1:0-3282 GCA_964438665.1 uncultured Bacteroides sp. | reverse complement strand
ATCGGCACCCCTGCCGAAGGTGCCGAACAGGCTTACTGGAACTACGGTGCTTTCATCCAGCAGTGTATCGACTTCCTGATTCTTGCCTTCTGCGTTTTCTTGATGGTCAAGATGATGAACCGCTTAATGCGCAAAAAGGAGGCCGCTCCCGCCGCCCCTGCTCCCAAGCCCGAACCCACGGCTGAAGAAAAACTCCTGACCGAGATCCGCGACTTGCTCAAAGAGCGCAAGTAGGCTTTTTTGCACCTGCTTCTGCGGGCAGAGTTTTATTCGACACCAATTCTGTCGGCCAGTATTCTGACCGACAGGTTTGTTGTGTGTATCCCGACCTGATCTCGGAGGGTTTGACGGCGTGTTTTGTCGTGTTGTAATTCTTTGTGCCACAGGATAAGAAGATATCCGAAATATTCAATACAAGCTAAATTGCAGACCACGTGAAAAACTGAATTTTTCGCCCCCAATCGCTGAGTTCAACAAGTTTTTTTCGTAATTTCGCATTTGCTGGTTGAGAGTAGGCGGCGACTTTTTACGCATTTCCGTTTTGAAATCTGCGGGAGAATGGTTATATTTGCACAATTACAAGTACGCATATGAAAAAATTTCTGAAATACGCACTTTGTCTGCTTTGCTTTACCGCCGCAGCGGCCTGCTCCTCGAGTAGCGAAGGCAACAAGGACCCCGACGGTCCCGGCCAACCGGACAAGCCCACGCTGTCGATTGCCGGCAGTTGGAAGTTGACCGCCTGGTCACTCGACAGCAACAAGCTGATCGAAGCGGGCGACATTCAGGTATACCTCGAATGCGCCACAGATAACACGTTTACACTCTATCAGTTGACCGCATCCGGTGCCGAGTTTCAGAAACTCTCTGGCAACTACTCGATCAAGGACAAGATCCTCTCGGGAACTTATCAGGACGGTTCGAAGTGGGCCAACGACTACACCATCAAGGAATTGAACCAAACAACTATGAAATGGGAATACGGCAGCGGCGTCACGATGACCTACACCGCTGGCAATATTCCACGCGAAGTCATCGACAATGCCAAGACGGCTTCGTCCCCGACGGTTCGCGGCGGGGTGGATGAAAAGGAACTTACCGTGATTTTATAACTTATAAATCATAGAGATTATGGCAAATTTAAGAAACTTAAAGAAGGAGATAGACTACTGCTTAGAGGAGATTGTATTCGACTGCGACATGGCTATCTGCTTCCATCCGTCAAAAGAGACGGAGATCTTTGCATTGATGCAAGAGGCTGTAGAGTTGCGCAATGCCTTGTACACCAAAGCCAACAACCCCGCCGAGCCTCACAACCGCTCGTTAGTCCACAAGCACTACGCCGCCCTGCGCGCAGAAATTGCAGACGCTTTCAACAAACTCTTCGAGCGCCTAAGCGAGATCAACAAGTAGTCTTTCCTTTTGTCGCTTACCGTACCCTCCTGTGGACATTGTTCGCGGGAGGGTTTTTCTTTTGGCAACCTTCGGAATAGGGCCGCAAGTTTCGCGCAAAGATGATCGTCCATTCCTCATGGATCGACTTTTCGGGACGTTGAGATTAAAAAATCCATTCCGGATATTTCAGTCTAAAAGCCGGACGGCCATATAACCGAAAATCAAGCAAAAATTCGTCAGAAACAGGAATTCACAACTCCTCCAGTTCACAACAGCAATGACAGACCATTAAAAAAGCGAATCGGGCCGCCATTGCAGGCAGTCCGATTCGCTTTCTGTATGTGTTTCGCGTGATTATCTGTTCACGATTACAACACGGTCGTTGACCGGTTTTCCATAGGGCGACTCTTTATCACCACAGGCCTTAATCTTCAGTTGGTTAGCATCGACACCTTTCGATACGAGATAATCATAAACCGACTGTGCGCGAGCCTCCGACAGACGCTGGTTTCCAGTAGCCGATCCCGTGGCGCTGTCGGCATGGCCCTCGATCATATAGACCTTGTTAGGAATGCCTTTCTTAACTTGCTCGACAAATAGATCCAAACGTAACTTGTCCTGCTCGGTGAGTTTCGATTGGCCGAGCGGGAAGAAGATCATCGACTGACCGTCCACATAGACGACAGGTTTTACATCTGCCATGGCACGCTTGGCAGCCTCGGCTTCCTTGGCGGCCTCGGCAGCGGCACTCTTTGCAGCGGCAGTGGCATCGTTCGCAGTGGCTAAATCACCCTTCAACGTATTGATTTGTTTCACATAACCCGATACATCGACAGGCTGCGGTGCACGATCCCAGCCCCGCTTGTTGAAACGGTAGGTGATACCGGCCGTAACGCTCAATACTTTGTCCATAGCATCATTCTTAGCCCCATAGGTCATAAGTTCGAGGTTCAAATCGATGCTCTTACATACTCGGAACTTGTTCAACACACCCGCATAAAGGCCCAAATGGTGGGCAGTGCGGGAATTGTCCGGGTCGGAGGTCAGCAGGCCGAAGCCAACAAAGGGAACAAACGAATATAAGCGATCCTCACGGTAGCGCACCCAGTTCGAAACATTCACCATAAGGTCGCCGTGCAAACCAATGTAGTTCCGCGCTTCGCCTGTCGGCGTGAGGTGGCAGTCCTGTTTGCCGCTCTGCAGCTGAACGCGCACACCCAAGGCGGGGATTACCCATTTGGTGGCCGAGACGTTCGCCTCCCAACCGCTCTTGCCTTGGCAGTCGAAGCCCCAGTGGTAGAAGTTGAAACCAGCTCCAGCACTCAACTCCCAATTAGCCCAAAATCCGTTCGTAACATAGCCCTTCAAACCGTTAGTCGGCTTGGCGGTTTGGGCCGTTGCCGTCAAAGCACCCGCCAACAGGACCATTGCAACAAAAAGTTTTTTCATGACATTAATTGTTTATTTGTTTGTTTTCTGTGTTTAAGATTTACAAAGGTAAACATTTTTTTTCAATTATCACACCATTTTTCGCCCAAAAAAAGTCAGAGTACCTGTTCCGTCGGACAGATACTCTGAAAAATAGGTAAAAACGGCTAAAAATCAACCACATTTGGAATAACCGCAATTCATACAAGTCAAGCAGCCGTTTTGATAGGCCAAGGTCTCCTCGCCGCATTTCGGACAGCGGCCCTTGTGTTTCGTGCCGTCGGTGATATAGCGTTTCAGCGCGCGCTCGACGCCGTTTTTCCACGTATTGATCGTGGCGCTGTTCAGGTGCAGCGACTCGATAAGCGACACCACGTTCTCGATGGGCATTCCCTGACGCAATACGCCCGAAATCAACTTGGCGTAGTTCCAGAACTCCTCGTTGAACAGGCGCGAAAT
>CAYTLU010000299.1:0-5039 GCA_964438665.1 uncultured Bacteroides sp. | reverse complement strand
AAGCGAGTGCAAAGGTAGCGTTTTTTTTTGTCACTGCAAATTTTCGGGCGGTTTTTTGCAAAAAAATTCAGGCTGGCGACCAAATATGATATGAATATTTGGGAACTTTGCGATAATCAAAAGACGATAGTCGTTAGGAATACCCCTGCAACAACTTGCGCAGACCACACCCGAAGCCTTACGACTTCAGTTCTGCAGAATAATGACTCTGCTTTCTCGCTTTTTTAACTTAATACACTATAAAATTAGGACATATCTGTCATCTTTTATAAGGTCGGTGAACTATAATATTTTATAAGTCAATACCTTACCCCCCCCCACTGCGAAAATGCGGTATGATTTATTTGCAAAATTAGAAGCGATTTATTATCTTTGCAATTATAAACAATATAAGGATCAACCTGCTACAACCTGTTGGCCGGTGTGCAGCGTGGATGAAGATTCGGTTTGTATAAACAATCATTAAGAGATTCTAATACAAGATAAGCACTTGTGGTTTGTGAGGGCGGAAATAGATCGCTGAAGCAGAAAGCTGTCAACGGGGTCTTTGGGAGACTTGGCGAACAGGGTGCCAACCAAGCCATCTCGTTAGTCATATCTGTTATTCTCGCCCGTTTGATAATGCCCGACCAGTTCGGTATGGTGGCGATGCTCGCAGTATTCACAGCAATTGCCGGTGCTTTTATCAATTCAGGATTCTCCTCAGCCTTAATCAGAAAGACTGACCGCACGCAAGAGGATTGCAGCACAGTCTACTGGTTTAACATTATCATGTCGGTGCTCTGTTACGGAATATTATTCGTTTGTGCCCCGCTCGTCGCCCGTTTTTACAGTATATCGGAACTTTGCCCTATTCTGCGGGTGTCGTCTCTCGGACTTGTCATAAGCGCTATGGCCGGCGTCCACTCGACACTGCTCCACGCCGATATGAATTTCAAGGCAATGACGACATACAGCATCATCGGTGTGACGATTTCAGGTGCCGTCGGAGCGATGGTTTATCTTGCCGTGGCCGTCCTGTTCCGCTTTCCGAAACTTGCCGAATTGAAAAACATTCGAAATTATGCACAGGTTTGACAGTATTACATATAATGATGATACAGAAAAAATAACAGTGACATTGCCGTTGCTGCCCGACCTCGAGGAGTTCAACGCCCTGTTGAAGGAGATATGGGCCTGCAAGTGGGTCACCAATAACGGATCATTCCACCAAAGACTTGAGGCGGCTTTGGCCGAGTATCTTAAAGTACCGTATTTAAGCCTGTTCGCCAACGGTACTCTCCCATTGACAACGGCGCTGCACGCATTGCGCATTACCGGAGAGGTAATCACGACTCCTTACAGCTTTGTAGCCACAACGCACGCCCTGTGGTGGTGCGGAATAAAGCCGGTTTTCGTCGACATCGACCCTGCTACGGGCAACATCGACCCCACCCGCATCGAGTCAGCTATAACCCCTGCAACGACCGCCATTATGCCGGTGCATGTCTACGGAAATCCATGCGACACCGCAGCCATACAGGCCATTGCGGATCGTCACGGCCTGAAGGTAATATACGACGGTGCACACGCTTTTGGCGTGGAGGCTGCCGGACGCAGTATTCTCGATGCCGGCGATATGACGACACTTTCATTCCACGCAACCAAAGTATACAACACCATCGAAGGTGGTGCTATGGTGGTGCATGACGAAGAGACAAAACACCGTATCGATTACCTCAAAAACTTCGGATTTACCGGTGAAACTGAGGTTGTCATCCCTGGAATCAATGCTAAGATGGATGAGATTAAAGCTGCTTATGGCCTGCTTAACCTGCGCAGGATCGACGATGCCATCGCAGCCCGTCGTCGGGTCGCTATGACATATCGGGATGCCCTGCGCGATATATCGGGCGTGAGGTTTTTCGACGACAGACCCGATGTCCGCCACAACTACTCGTATTTCCCCATATTTATCGACGCCGACAAATTCGGTATGACCCGAGACGAACTGTATTTCAAGATGAAGAATGCCGGCATATCTGGTCGCAGATACTTCTATCCGTTGATTTCGAAGTTTGCTCCATACTGCGAACTGCCGTCGGCTGCCAAGGAAAACCTCCCGCAGGCTCACCGGATGTCCGATTCCGTAATCTGCCTGCCGATGCACCATGCGCTTGGCGCGGAAGATATCGAGAGGGTTATTGCCCTTGTAAGGGGACATAAATGAACGACTGAATGATTAAGCTACATAATGAATGCAATTAATAATCCACCGTTAGTCGCAATACGTTGTGTAACCTACAACCACGAACCGTATATCCGCGACACTCTTAATGGTTTCGTGATGCAAAAGACAAACTTTCCGTTCATCGCGATTGTTCATGACGACGCCTCCACTGACGGCACCGCCGATGTAATTCGAGAATATGCCGCTAAATATCCCGACCTCATTAAGCCAATATACGAAACAGAAAATCAGTATTCCAAATATGATGGAGGCCTGTTTCGTATGATGAATAAGTTTTGTTTAGACTCAAATGCCAAATATACAGCTGTATGCGAGGGCGACGACTACTGGACCGACCCTCACAAGCTGCAGAAGCAGGTCGATTTTCTTGAGGCGCATCCCGACTACTCGATGATTTTTGCATCTGTCAAACTTCAGTATGGTAATGATGCAGCTGAACAAACCATTGGCTTTGAGGAGCGGACTTATTCGCCATTGGAAATATATGGCGGATGGGCTCCTACGCTCACCATAGTTTTCAGAACTATGGTATTTGAGTCGGACTGTATGAAAGCATTAAGCCAAATCAAGAAACCTGTTTTTGGAGATGTGACAATGGAAATGGCATGTACTACATTAGGGAAAATATATGGGATGAGTGACATAGTGGGCATTTACAGAAAATTGCCGACAGGAGCGTCACAGAATCTCGCAAAATATCCATACCGTCGACTCAAGAATTGTATGGCCATCTCCAAATATCTTGGTAAGGACTTTATGGAAGTGGATAAATGTAGATTTAGGTGGAAACTTTTGCCAAGCATAAAAAAAATCTTTGTTGATTTCCCTGAGCATTTCAAGTTTGTGTGCCGAATGTTTTGGTTCGCTCCGGGTACCTGTATAAAAGAGTGCCTGAGGGAAATTAGGTATAAAATTTTCCACAAATAACATAATATAGCTTCCGACCAAAATGAACATCCTGATTAGTGCGATAGGCTCAATGTCGTCCGAAGCGGTTATTTCTTCTTTGAGAAAAATCGAAGGCACGAGACTTATCGGTTGTGATATCTATGACAGAGAGTGGATTTATCCGTCAACGTTGGTGGATGTCTTTTACCAAGTGCCGAGAGCCGACAGCCCGAGCTATATCGATGAACTGTTGGCCGTTTGTTTGCGTGAGAAGGTCGAATATGTCATGCCCCTGACAGACCCTGAAGTCGATGTTTTATCAATCCACAGAGATATTTTTGACGAAAACGAGATTACGCTATGTATTTCAGCCGACTGCGTAATCCATACCTGTCGCAATAAAAAGTTATTCGCTGAATACTTGTCGGGGACGGAGGATTTGCAGTTATTGCCGACTTATACTTTTGACTCGCTGCCCGACATCGCGAAATTTCCCTTGATTGCAAAACCGAAAACAGGCCGAAGCAGTGAAGGAGTGATGATTATTGACCAGAGGCATCAAATCGCATCATTGATAAAAGACATGGATAAATATATCCTTCAGCCTTATCTGAAAGGAACCGTTGTCACTGTAGATATTGTCTGTGATTCATTCGGCAACGCCTTTTTCATTTCTCGGGAAGAGTTGTTGCGCACAAAAAACGGAGCGGGAACAACTGTGAGGTTATTCAATAACGAACAGATAACCAAATCGATTGGCGCCATAGTGTCGCGTTTGCATTTTTGTGGATGCGTGAACGTGGAATTTCTTTATGACGGAGAGTCTTATTTTCTGTTGGATATCAATCCGCGTTTCTCGGCAGGAATCGCTTTTTCACAATATGCCGGATATGATTTTGTTCGTAACCATCTGAAAGCCTTTTCAGGAGAAAAGATTGACCCGGGCATCAGTTATGACTCAAGGGTCATGCACAAACGATATGTAGAATTTATTTGATAGCACGAAAATATGGAGTTTGGAATCAGTGAAATGGAAGGTTGGAACGACCAATGGGTAAACAACTTCGAGCATTACCAACAAGATATACGCCATGCCTGTTACATTCGGTCTATATTGCAAAACCGAGAACACGATTTGTTGGAAATCGCTGCCGGAAGTTTCCGAGATATGGGCACATTGAATAAATGGGGATATACATGTTTCGGGATAGACTATTCACCAGTATCTATATCGAAAGCCAAGAATTACTTTAAAGACTATGCCGACCGGATCCTTAGGATGGATGCTTTTAACCTTGAGTTTTCAGATGCGGCTTTCGACCTGTCTTTTCATAACGGATTTTGGACCTATTTTGAAGACGACAAGATAAAGGAGCTATTGGCAGAGCAGGCTCGGGTAACCAAATATCGGGTTGTTGCTACGGTACACAACAAACATAACAGACAATTCGTAGAGTATTTCAACCGATTGTCGGAGAATGATCCACTATATAAACTGCGTTTTTTCGAAGTGGACGAAATGGTTGAACTTATGAAAAGCGCTTGCCGGAAAGTGGAGGTCATACCGGTGGGAAAAGGCAAGAAACTTTATGAGGACGATCTGATAAATATAGGCTTAGGGGAGGCGCGTTATTTGAAAAAGTGTTTTGACTATCACGGACTGGACCTGCTGCCAATAAGTGAACGATTGATGTGTATAGGCCTATTATAGGGCCACTGCTCTTGACAGTACGGTCAGCGACCGGCAACAAAAAAGCGCCGCTTCGAAAAGCGGCGCCTGTAAATACCATCCCCGTGCGGGTTTAGCCGAGGTAGGATTTGAGCAGCTTGCTGCGCGAGGAGTGGCGCAGCCGGCGTATGGCCTTCTCCTTGATCTGGCGCACGCGTTCGCGCGTAAGGCCGAACTTCTCACCGATCTCCT
>CAYTLU010000298.1:0-2671 GCA_964438665.1 uncultured Bacteroides sp. | reverse complement strand
TTTGAAAGATACCGAAGCAAGAGTATTTGTTGTCAAATAGTCGTACTTAGTCTGTCGCTTACCCCAAACACCATAGTGGAATACTTCTGCAAATCCATTCTTCGGTTTCTTGCCCGTCTTGACAAAGATATTTATTGATACGCCTTGCTGTATATCGAATACATTTTCATCTTTCGAGCCGTCGGGACATACCTCTTTTTTCTTGCTGTTGCCGTGAAGATCGATAATATATATTTTATCGAAACTTCGCAACAGATTCCAACGCATTCCTCTAAAAGTCGGATTGTCGAGGAAACTGTGATTGTTGATATATGCAAGCACTCCCTCCTCGTTTTTATCGACATAGTCCTGCCCTAATCGGATAAATTTCACATAATCATCATTCAGCCAATGTTTTCGTTCGTTGAAATAAACATTGTCGATATATTTATAGTCGCCTATAAGTTTGGAAATCCATTCGCCGTTATTCTGGGATATGCCGCTGTACGGAGGATTGCCCAATACGACCGTGTATCGCGCTTGATCTCGTTTGCTCCATTGGCTTCGCGAGCGAGGAACTGCGCAAACAATGTCCCTGTATCTTTGTGAGATTCCTCAAGCGAATTCGTCAAGAATATGCGCAGACGTTTATTGTCCACTGATTTATATCCCGTTTCGGTGAGTAACTGGTCGATTTTCAAATGTGCCATTGCATAGGAAGCCATCAATAACTCGAACCCATTGAGGCGCGGCAGCAGATGTTCATCGACATAACTTTGCCACATGCCCGCCTGTCCTTGAAATTTGCTGTGGATACGCGACACGACCTCCGCAAGAAAAGTTCCCGTACCTGTCGCAGGGTCGAGAATCTGAACGCGATGATACTCAACTTTTGTTTT
Source organism: uncultured Bacteroides sp. (assembly GCA_964438665.1). GTDB lineage: Bacteria > Bacteroidota > Bacteroidia > Bacteroidales > Muribaculaceae > Paramuribaculum. The sequence continues at coordinate 1,793 of CAYTLU010000298.1, read as the reverse complement.
CTTTTTACCGTCGGCGTACCGCTTGTCCCGGCTCTGTTCAACGCTTTGTTTTACGGTTATTTTCGAGGTGTCGGCAATGCCCATCGGCAATTTGAACTCGTTTTGCAGAATATCATCGACAGCACGAACAATGAAATTTACAACTGCCTGCGGCGTGTACCACACGCCGCGGCTTTTGCGCAGATTGGGGTCGTATGCCGAAAGGAAATCTTCGTAAAAATGAATTATCGGATCATTCTGCTCGGTACGCTTGCCGAATCCCGACATAATCTTCGGCATATCTGTCACGCGGAATGTCTCTGCCAAGTCATCTACAATCCAGCTGATACGCTCATCGAGGTCATAACCGGCAACGTACTGAAACAGCTTGCGCAGAAACGGATTGGTTCTCGGAATAAGCGTTGCCGCCTCACTGCGCGAGAAGTTTCCGGGCGTCGGGTCGTGCAGACGAGCTGCAAACATTCCGTAAGTAATGGTCTGTGCATAGACATCGGCAAACCCTTTCGGAGATATATCGTGAATCAAAATATCCTTGAAAGCGTCCATCTGACCTTTCAGGTTGCCGTCCTCATCTTCTTCCTTAACCAAAACCTTCTCGATAACATTTGCCAGCAGCCGTGCTTTGCCGGCCATAATCTCGGCCAACTTTGATGAACTGGTAATAGTCTGCGGAGCGGCATGGCCAAAGTGCCCGATAAGGCTTTTGAATTTTTCAAAGTTATCCTTTTTAGCAACGATTTTATCGCCGCTCACTTCGGCAATGCGGACACTGTCGACAAATTCACCCTTATAGTAAAACCGAAAATCGAGATAATCCGTAAAGACGATATTGTCGAGCGATGAACGGTAGCGGTCGAACTGTTTTTTATGCTCTTTTTTGCCAGCAAGGTCGTTGTCGTCAATATCTTTCGCCTCGACAAATGCAACAGGAACTCGATCGCTCTCGCGCATAAGAATATAATCCGGAACGCCGTAGTCTTCTCTTTTAGGCTCGTGAGAAACAACAAGATGCGGCAACATAGTGGTCAATAACTGATACAATGCCGGTCTATATGTAAGTTCTCTTGCAACGCCCGTCGCAAATTGTCTCTGTACTTCCGCGATATATTCCTGAATGGTCATATTGACATAATATTAAGGTATTGACAAATATAGTTATTTTAAAACTATTGTCGCATAAAAATAACGCAAATTCTCGATATAAGGGAGATGAAAACTCCCTTCCGATGCTCGCCCCGACGGTTTATCACATGCTCCTCGGAGTGACATGGTGGGATGTTGCGGCTTGTCATTCTGAGGAGCGTTCTGTGAACGCGACGTGAGAATCTCTGTTGTGTGCAACTGTTTCCACTGTCATGTTGAGCGCAGAGACTCCCACGTCGCGCTAATGCCCTCCCTCGGAGTGACAGGGCGGATGTGTCATTCTGAGGAGGCCGCTTGCGGCCGACGTGAGAATCTCGGTTGTGGACGACTATTTCACTGCCCTGTGTGAATCGAGACTCCCACGGTCGAAGCTGCGCTTCTTCCTTGGAGTGACAGTGTGGGGCGTTGCGGCTTGTCATTGCGAGCCGAGTGTAACGAGGCGTGGCAATCTCTTTTGCGGGCGAGATTCTCACGTCGCGTTTTTGCTTATTAGGCAATATTGTCCTAAATAACGTGAGTTCGATATAAGGAATCCGGCAATCAACAATAGAGAAATCAGCCATTTAGGACAAAACTAAGTGGCTGATTTTCTTGGTGATTTCACGAGAAATTCGTAAATTTATAGTGCTCAATTATAACATTTACAAGAA
>CAYTLU010000297.1:0-1813 GCA_964438665.1 uncultured Bacteroides sp. | reverse complement strand
GAGTATGCCCGATTGGGACAAGGTCGATGTCAAGCCGTTGCGAGGTGACGGAGATTTTCGCAGCAAGGAGTGCATCGAACTGCTGAAACAGGCAGATATAGTTGTAACGAATCCGCCGTTTTCGCTGTTTCGTGAGTATGTTGCGCAACTTATGGCGTACAGTAAGAAGTTCCTTATTATCGGGCATCAAAATGCGATAACATACAAAGAGATATTTCCTCTTATCAAAGAGAATAAGATATGGCTCGGATATGGGTTCAGAGGAGGTGCCGGACACTTTATTTCCAATTATGATGATATTGCTACAGCTGGAAATCATATCGCAGGAATGATTAGAGTATCCGGAGTTCATTGGTTTACCAATCTCGAACATAGCAAGCGCAATGAGGAATTGATACTTTATAAACATTATAATCCCGAAGATTATCCGAAATACGATAATTACGACGCTATCAACGTGGATAAGACAAAGGATATTCCGTGCGACTACGACGGCGTTATGGGAGTGCCGATAACGTTTCTCGACAAATACAATCCTGAACAATTCGAGATTTTAGGATTAGATGACCATCGAGAAGAATGGAGAGGTAGAGGGCCGAACCTAAACGGAAAAACAATCTATCGCAGAATTATTATCCGCAAAATAAAACACTAAACAATATGAAAGTAGAACTGCACAAAATTACCGTCCGCGAACTTGTGAACGGGTTTAAGGACAACGACGAGGAGGGCGTTGTCGGTTACGGCGGGTTGCTGGATATTCGACCGAAGTACCAGCGTGAATTTGTTTACAACGAAGAACGGCAGCGCGCCGTTATAGAGAGTATAATGGGGAGTTTTCCGTTGAATGTCATGTATTGGGTCAAGCGTGAGGACGGAACATTCGAGGTGTTGGACGGTCAGCAGCGCATTTTGAGTATCTGCCGTTATGTTGTCAAGCCGCAACAGTTTTCGGCCTATTACAAAGAATGGGACGAGAAACTCTATTTCGACAATTTACCACAGGATGCGCAACAAAAGATACTTGATTACGAGTTGATGGTCTATTTCTGCGAGGGTGATGATACCGAAAAACTTAATTGGTTTGAGACAATCAATATCGCGGGGCTGAAATTGACCGACCAAGAGTTGCGCAATGCAACCATTGCAAGCGTATGGTTGACCGATGCCAAACGGCATTTCAGCAAAACAGGTTGCCCTGCACAAGATATAAGCGCGAAATATGCGAAACCGCATTATGCGGTCAATCGACAGGGATTGCTCGAGCTTGCCCTGCTGTGGATGCACAACGGGAGTGTCGAGGGACTGAAAGAGTATATGCAGACGATGAAAAAAGACGGGGTCCAAAACGCAAAAGAATTATGGAGGTATTTTCAAGATGTTATAGATTGGGTAAAGGCTACATTCCCGCACTACCGAAAAGAGATGAAAGAGGTCGACTGGGGCCGGTTGTACAACGCCTATAAGGACCGGACTTTCGATGCGGCGGCGCTCGAAAGCGAAATATCTACCTTAATGCAAGACGAGGATGTCACCAATAAAAAGGGCATATACAGTTATGTGCTTACCCGCGATCAACGATACCTGAACATCAGAACCTTTTCCGACAAGATCAAGCGAGAGGTATACGAGCGACAAGGAGGCAAGTGTTTTTATTGTGGAAAATCGTTCGATTTTAGTGAAATGGAGGGCGACCACAAAATCCCGTGGAGCAGAGGCGGTAAAACCACTGCCGATAACTGCAAAATGGCCTGCCGTATCTGCAATAAGGAATTTTCTAATAAATAAAAAAACTATAAAAATGCAGCGCGTC
>CAYTLU010000296.1:0-1908 GCA_964438665.1 uncultured Bacteroides sp. | reverse complement strand
GCGGTCGAAGCATGCCTCGACCCTACCAAACAGATTATTTTAAGGATATTAGGAGTATCCAAGAAGAGGTAATTGCCCCGATGAAATGAATGAATTTATAAAACATTTGGAATAAATTCGGAATAAATGGGTGAAATATTTGTTTTGGACGTAAGATAGTATTAAATTTGCATGGGGTAAAGGTTGCAATGCAACATTGACTTTACGCCGGGACATAAAGCACATATTATTTAAGTCACCGAAATTATGAAAAATCTAGACAGGCTTCTAGCAGAAAAACTCCTTAAAATCAGTGCCATAAAGCTCCAACCGGACATACCGTTCACATGGGCTTCAGGATGGAACTCTCCAATATATACCGATAACCGCAAGACGCTTTCCTATCCGGAAGTGCGCAGTTTCATCAAAGTTGAAATGTGTCGCGTCATCATGGAACGCTTCGGCACTCCCGATGCCATTGCCGGCGTTGCGACAGGCGCAATCGCTATGGGCGCGCTTGTTGCTGACACGATGGGCGTTCCCTATGTGTATGTGCGCTCCGCGCCCAAGGATCACGGTCTGGAAAACCTGATTGAAGGCAATCTGAAACCGGGTCAGAAAGTGGTGGTCATTGAAGACCTCATATCAACCGGCGGCAGCTCGCTTAAAGCAGTCGAAGCAATCCGCGCCGCCGGATGCGAAGTTGTCGGCATGTCGGCGATATTCTCCTATGAATTTCCGTTGGCTCAGGAACGCTTCTCCAAAGCAAAAGTCGAAATATGCGCTCTCAGCAACTATAACGCCATGCTTGAAGCCGCACTGGAATCAAACTACATCCACGCCAACGAACTGGAGACGCTCAAAGAATGGCGCAAAGATCCGGCCAATTGGGCTCCGCGCTCCTAAGACCGTTTACGCGCGAAACGCGCCGCCCGACCCGCGCATCAACACATATAAAACATTTAAACACTTGAATAATGGCAAAATATTCAGGCAAGGCAGTTATGGTAAGCCGGCCGATCAACGATATATATAACAAAATAAGCAACCTCAGCTCATTTCAGCAACGGCTCGATGAGCTGCCCGAAGAAATGCGGGACAAGCTGGGCGATGTCCGATTCACTGACGACAAACTTATAATAAACGCACCTGCCGTTGGCGAGATCACATTCGTCATGGCAGAACGCATCGCCCCCACCCTACTGCGCATGACGGCTGAGAACTCCCCTGTGCCGTTCAATATCGTGATGAATTTCATCGAGAAAACTCCGGAATCAACCGAAGTGCGCACAGATCTTGACGTAGAGATTCCGGCAATGCTCCGCCCCCTTGTAGGAGGAAAAATGCAGGAGGCTGCCGACAAGTTCAGCGAAATGTTCTCGAATTTTTTCGGTGCATAAACAAAGTTCGGCAATGAAAAAAGTCCTGTGGCCGTTATTATCGGCCATTATCGCAACGGCCGGTCTATGCGGCTGTGATGAAATCGATGACCACCGTATTCCCGCCGCCAATGTCAACATTCTGTTCAACACAATTGGCGACTGGCAGCTTTACGGAGTGACCGGTGCAAACCAGACCAGAATATTCAACCGTCAAGAAGGGCTTCCGGTCAATTTTCCATACACCGTAGCGCAATACACCGGATTCGGGGGCGTGCTTCTGGTATGCGACCCCAACGGAGAGTTTCTGGCCTATGATCTGGCCTGCCCGGTGGAGCGCGACCCGAAGATCAGAGTGCATATCGACACCGAATCAGAGATAGCCGGCATTGTCAAATGTCCGGAATGTCAAAGCACATACAATCTCTACGCTATGGGGACGCCAACCGGCGGCGACGCATTGAAAATGAAATACGGACTGGAAAAATACGCCGTCTTTGTAGGGAATTCCATGCCCCCCTATGCATATATCCGGAGATAAATCCATCAC
>CAYTLU010000295.1:0-40787 GCA_964438665.1 uncultured Bacteroides sp. | reverse complement strand
TAAGATGAATTAATAGATGGAGGTAGATAAGCAAACAACACATAATAGTAGGCTTATTTAGCTTTTAAAAGCCTTGATTACTTTATTGAATGCATCGTCACCAAGTAACTCTTTTGTAAGTCGCTGTCCAAGATAGTCCTTGGAAACAATAAATATATCATCATTCCATAAATTACCGAGAAATTGCTTCCACATATTAACGTTTCGTGGCACGATGAATATTGCATCCTTGTTGTTATTGAGGATATATTCAATTAGTTGTCTTGTGAAAAGTTGTGAAGGTAACGTTAACCGATTTTTAAATGGAGAATATTTTTTTGATGAATAACCTATATATTGAATTACTGCAAAATTATTATTTACATCTTCAAAAGTCAGGCATGTATCTTTGTTGATAAAAGCATTGTTAAGTCTATCGGTCCAGTACCAACTCTGATGAAGATTGGCTAAATCTCGGTATGTCATTCCTTTAGCGCCCCCTTCATCAGGGAGAAATCCACCACAATCAAAAGTGAGCATCCTTCGCAAATGCTCAGTATATCCTTCTGAATATCTTTCAGCTATGTTTTGAATCACTCTGGCAATAACAGATTCGCGCTCAACATATCCTGGATTAAGGGTCAAAACTATCACGTTTGCTTTCAATGGATTGCCATACCAGGGATATACAGGAACATTAAGATGATAGTGATATTCCTCCTTTGCTGTATTGTTAAACTCCTCAATTATTTCTCTATCAGAGTTACAAACAAGGTTTGATGTCTCTGAATACAAGAATTCACTGCCAACATATTTTTTCACGAGCTCTTTCCAAGGATTAAGAGATTTGATTTCTTCTTCCGTCATATTTTCAGGTGATTTAAGATAATGTTTGCCTTTTGGATCCATATGATAATAACGAATAAGATATGAGAAGAAAACATCGATTAATATATTTGTCTTAACCTCCTTGTACTTCAACCTCAAAACAATGGGATCGGTCTGCAATAATTCCCCTAATAAAATACATATGGTGTATCGTACATTATCCTCTGTCACCGATAAGTGTGCATTACTATAAGTGTAATGAATCATTGATCTTACGTCGTAATTATGCCATAACATATACCCAATGTCAAGGAGCTTCTGCTGAAGGGAATTATATTTAAATTCATCTCCTATATAGTCGAAATACACTCGCTCTGAATAGGGGAGATTCAACTCGTTATAGAGATAGTATTGTGGATAATATACTCGGCTCATTGTTGTAGTTTTAAGGTCATGATTTTTTTATAAGTCAATTTTAATAATACGCAGCGAGTAGAAGTTTATTGTGTTTTTCACCGCAATCAAATGTTATATTTACGATTTTTCCAATTTCCAATACAGCTGCTCCCGAGCAGGTGAACCCGTTTTGTGTTGCGTTCTGTCAAACTCCAGAGCAAAAAATAATATGCCGGCTATATTTGGTTATATCAAATGTTGTTTGTAATTTTGCGAACAGAAAATAAGAAATGACATGGCAAAGTTAGAGATAACACCCGATAAAGAGCGACTTGCACGGTTTGCAAAAGCGATGGGACACCCCACACGCATTGCTATACTGCATTTTTTGGCACAACGTAACGAGTGCTTCTTTGGCGACATACACGAAGTGCTTCCGATAGCAAAGGCTACCGTATCGCAGCATCTGAGCGAACTGAAGGAGTCGGGGTTGATACAAGGTACGATAGAACCACCCAAAGTTAAGTATTGTATCAATGCGCAGAACTGGCAACTCGCCAAGCAGCTGTTTTCTCAGATGCTTGATGACTGCAGCCCATCCAAAAAGAATAGCTGCTGTCAATAAAATTTTATTTATCTGTTGTGTTCGTAATTCGGCAAACTACATTCAATTGTAAATATTCAAAAGCATGAAGAAAAATCTGATGATTTTCGCCCTATTGACAGGGCTGGTATCGTGCGGTCAAAGTTCGGAAAAAACCGCAAAAGAAGATGTCACGGAGAAAGACAGAGTGGAGGTAATCTATTTCCACGGCAATCAGCGCTGTGCAACCTGTAAGGCAATCGAAAAGAACACCAAAGAGGTAATAGACTCGATTTTCGAAGCTCAAATCAAAGACGGTTCGGTTGTTTTCCGTATCGTTGACATTTCCACGCCGGAGGGGAAACAGATTGCCGACAAATATGAAGTTACTTGGTCTTCGCTTTTTGTCAACGAGTGGAAAAACGGTAAAGAAACTCGCAACAACATGACTGAGTTCGGCTTCAGCAATGCCCGAAACAACTCCGACGACTTCAAAAAAAGCCTTGCTGATAAAATACGTCAATCCCTCGAATAATGGACTGGTTACAGACACTTCTTGACAACACTACGACCCCGGCTCTGACAGCAATTCTTCTCGGGCTGCTTACTGCCGTATCTCCTTGTCCTCTCGCCACAAATATAGCCGCCATCGGCTTTATTGGCAAGAACATAGAGAACCGCAGGTGTATATTCAGAAACGGCGTGCTATACACTATCGGTCGGGTAATCGCCTATACTTTACTCGGCTTTGTTCTCATCTCGATTCTGAAAGAGGGCGCAAGTGTGTTTGGTATTCAGAAAACAATCGGGAAATGGGGCGAACTGCTGCTCGGACCAATACTAATCATAATCGGTCTGTATATGCTGTTCGGTCATAAACTGAACTTGCCAAAGTTCGGTTTTAACGGTAACGGCGAAAAACTCGCCGGACACGGTGGGTGGGGTGCATTATTGCTCGGTGCGCTCTTCGCAATGGCTTTTTGCCCCACAAGCGGAGTATTCTACTTCGGAGTGCTGATACCGATGTCTGTCACCGCCACCGCAGGATGGTTTTTGCCGGTGCTTTTCGCTATCGCGACAGCACTACCTGTACTGATAGTGGCCTGGATTCTTGCTTTCAGTGTTGAGAAAGTCGGAGAGTTCTATGGCAAGATGCAGATAATTCAGAAATGGTTCAATATCATTGTAGGCGTTCTCTTTATTGTCGTGGGAATGTACTATTGCATAATAATATATCTATAACAAATAAAACTTGTTTCAATATGGAAATCAAGGTATTAGGAACCGGCTGCGCAGGTTGCAAAGCCCTCTACAACACAGTTCGGGAAGCCGTGGCTCAGCTCGGCATTGATGCAAATGTCATCAAAGAGGAAGACCTCATGAAAATCATGGAGTACAACGTGATGTCACTTCCGGCTCTTGTCGTTGACAGTAAGGTCGTGTCAAAAGGAAAGAAACTCTCCATCGAACAGGTTAAGGAATTACTCGGATGATACAAGCGTTTGCAGATTGGCTTGTATATACGGTGTTCGGACTTTCACCGGAATCCCACTGGGGCAGTGCGATAAACTTCTTCTTCTACGATTCAATTAAGATTACCGTTCTGCTGTTCCTCATTTCGGTCGTAATGGGCATTATCAATGCCTATTTCCCGATTGACCGACTCCGTCAATACCTCACAAGCCGAAATTTCTACGGTCTCGAATATTTCTTCGCCTCGGTTTTCGGAGCGATAACACCCTTTTGCTCATGCTCGTCAATCCCGCTGTTCATAGGTTTTGTAAAGGGTGGTATTCCGCTGGGTGTTACATTTGCCTTTTTGATAACTTCGCCGCTTGTCAACGAGGTGGCAGTGGCAATGTTCGCCGGAACATTCGGCTGGAAAATAACGGGTGTGTATATAGCAAGCGGCATAATCATGGGTATGCTCGGCGGAATGATACTTGGCAGAATGAAACTCAATCATCTTCTCACTCCTTGGGTGCGGCAGATACAAGAGCAATCGGAAGCCGAAACTGAGGCTTGGGAATCGGAAAAACTTCCTTTCATCAAGCGGTTGCCGACTATCATACGCGATGCCTGGGGGATTGTCAAGGGCGTTTTCCTCTATATTCTTATCGGTATCGCCATCGGAGCCGGAATACACGGTTTCGTGCCCGATGAGTTTTTCGCACAGTGGATGGGTAAGGAAAACTGGTATGCGGTTCCGTTATCTGTTCTGCTTGCTGTTCCGATGTATGCCAATGCCGCCGGTGTCATACCTGTGATACAAGTATTTGTTACAAAGGGGATTCCAATTGGAACCGCACTCGCCTTTATGATGGCGGTAGTAGGATTGTCATTGCCGGAGGCGACTCTGCTAAAGAAGGTGATGACATGGAAGCTTATAGGCATTTTCTTTGGTGTTGTTACCGTGATAATAATTTTGTCAGGTTATTTATTCAACTGGATATTATGAAAGTATTGATTCTATGCACCGGCAACAGTTGCCGCAGTCAGATGGCTCATGGATTTCTTCAATCCTTCGATCCGGATTTACGTGTCTTTTCTGCCGGCACACATCCTGCCGAAAAGGTCAATCCCAATGCTGTTGAAGTGATGCTGGAAATCGGTATCGATATCAGCTGGCACGCTCCGCACAATGTTTCGGAATACATCAATGAGCCGTGGGATTATGTGATAACCGTATGCGGAGATGCCAACGATAGCTGCCCGGTTTTTTTCGGCGATGTCAAACACCGATTCCATATAGGATTTGATGACCCATCGGATGCTGTCGGTACAGACGAGTATATCATGAGCGAGTTCCGCCGTGTTCGTGATGAAATAAAAGACCGTTTTGCACGATTCTATATAACTGAAATTCAGAAAAAGAATCTACCAAGATGCTCTCGTCTTAGATAATCTTTATGGCATTTGCTGCCGCACCGTTGCGTTGATCCGGGAGTCTGTTGTTGGTATGACATGCCCATCATACTAAAAAAGGAAGAAAATCCTTGCGGACATTCTTCCTTTGTTCGTGCGCACGAAGGGACTCGAACCCCCACGTCGTTAGACACTAGATCCTAAGTCTAGCGCGGCTACCAATTACGCCACGTGCGCAGGATTACGGCTGCAAAGTTACGCCTTTTGTACGATATATCCAAATTATATTTGCTTTTCAATATCCCAGACGAAGGCGCGGAGTCCAAGGCGCGGGGATTCCAGATCCATCCGGTGCAGGGATTGGAGCAGCGGATCTACGCGGTGGTTCTCAACAATTGTTATGATGGCCGATGCCATTGAGGGCCATGCGTGAGTGCCGTAGTGAGGTTCGCCGTTGACTGATCCGCGTCCGTTGACCTGCGGCCACGATGTGAAGCCGCGGCAGTTTGATTTTTCAAGTAGCGTCACGATTGCATCGTAGTGGGCCTGATCGAATGTTATGAGTATGGATTTCATGATTGGATGTCTGTTGGATTAGGGCTATGCTTTGAGAAGCTGTCTTTTTGTATTTCTGCGCTTGCGGCGTACTCCAACGTAGGCAAAGAGGCAGTAGAGCGTGGGAACAAAAAGAAGCGTGAGGATAGTTGAGAGTGTCAGGCCGCCTATGACGGCTACACCCATCGGCCGCCACATTTCTGAGCCTTGCCCTCCGCCTATGGCCATTGGGACCATGCCGAGGATTGTGGTGAGAGTGGTCATTACAACTGGGCGCAGACGCGATTTGCCTCCGAGAACAACGGCCTGACGGATTGAGAGCCCGCGCTCGCGGTTGAGCTGTATGTAATCGATCAGGACTATACCGTTTTTGACCACTATACCTATGAGCATGATGGCTCCGATCATTGACATGACATTGAGGGTATGGCCGGTGATATACAAGACGATGAACACGCCGGAGAACGCAAACATCAGCGATGTCATGATGATGGCCGGATAGGTGTAGCTTTCAAACTGTGCGGCCATGACGATGTAAACGAGAATGACAATGAGAGCTGCGAGTGTCAGCAGATCGGCGAATGAGTCCTGTTGGTCTTCAAAGCTTCCGGCCAGCTGGATGTTGATGCCGACAGGGATGTCCATGCGATCGATCTGCGCTTGCGATTGACTGACAACCTGGCTCATCGGCACTCCTGAAACTACGGTAGATACGGTTATTATGCGTTCGCGGTCTTTTCTTTCAATGGTGGGCGGGGTGAAGCGTTCAACCACCTTGCCCACATCCTTGATGCGCACGCCTTGGCCGGCCTGATTGTAGATAAGGATATTTTCGATGTCGGCTATGGACTGGCGGCTTTGTGGATCGTACATGACTTTGATGTCATATTCCTCGCCGTCTTCGCGGAACTGGGATGAGATGGCTCCGTTGATGCGGTTGCGCAATGCGTTGGCGGCCGTGGAGAGGTTGAGTCCGTAGATGGCGAGCTTTTCGCGGTCGAAATCAACTTGGTATTCCGGTTGGTAGTCGGATCGGGATATCATGACATCAGCCGTGCCGGGGATGGCGTTGAGGATGCGCATGAGGCGTTGAGCCACTGAGTCGGTCTCTTCAAAGTTATAGCCGTAGATCTCGTAGTCAATGGTGGCTTGTCCGCCCATTGAGCCTCCGCGGCTGCCTCCGACGTTGACCTGTGCTTTTTTGAATTCTGGGTAGCGTTTGAGGTCTTCGCGCATCATGGCGGCGATCTCGGTGATTTTCCGGTCGCGGTCGCCCGGGTCAGAGAGGCGGATGTTCATCGACACGATATGCGAGCCATTGTCGCTGAGCGATGCAAATGTGTTGTCGCTGGAGGCCTGTCCTGTGGTGTAGTTGAGAACGGTTATTTCCGGATATTTCTCGCGCCATTCCCGCGCCAGGCGCTCAGTGGTTTCCTGAGCTATCTCAACGCGTGTTCCGATGGGAAGTTCGAGTTTCACGCCAAGACGTCCGTCATCGGAGGTGGGGAAGAATTCCGTGCCGACAAATTTCAGCAATTGCAGTGAGCCGACAAAAATACCGAGACAGATGAGGATGGTGAGCCACTTATGGCCGACAACGAAACGCAGCAAGCGCGCATAGCCGTTGTCAAACGCGTCAAGCCCGCGGTTGATCGGGCCGAAAAGGATTCTGTAAACGCGTCCGTGTTTGATATTCTTTTTCAGCAACTGGGAGCATAGCATGGGAGTCAGCGAGAGGGCGCAGACGGTTGAGATTATCATCATTATGGTGACCATCCATCCGAGCTGGCGGAAAAGTACGCCGGTCATGCCGGTGACGAGTGTCAGGGGGAAGAATACGGCTATCAGCGTCAGCGTAGAGGCGATTACGGAGATCGCAACTTCGTTTGTGCCGTGGACTGCCGCTTGCTTTGGATCGGACCCGCGTTCAATGTGGGTCGTTACGTTTTCAAGAACCACAATCGCGTCATCGACCACCATGCCTATTGATATTGATAGGGCCGAGAGGGAGACGATGTTCAGGGAGTTGCCTGTGATGGCAAGGTAAATGAAAGAGGCTATTAGAGATATGGGGATCGTTATGACGATGATCATTGTTGCACGCCATCGCCCGAGGAAGAAGAATACAACGATTACAACGAAGAGCAGGGCATAGAGCACGGTTTCCACCAGTGATGCGATGGTGTTGCGGATGTTGTCGGAGGTATCGACAATGATCCCTAATTTGACATCAGACGGAAGTCGCTTCTGAAGGCTGGGGAGCATTTCGAGGACTTTGTTGGATATCTCGACGGAGTTTGCTCCGGATTGTTTCTGAATGATGATCATTGCGCCTTTGCGCCCATCGTTGTAGGTCTGCTGCGCACGCTCTTCGAGTGAGTCATCAATAGTGGCTACATCGCGCAGATAGACGTTGCGCCCTTCAAATGATCCGACAACGATGTCGCGAAGCTGGTCGGATGAGCGGAATTCGCCTTGGACGCGAAGAGCGTAGGTGTCAGAGCCGATGTCGAATGATCCGCCCGGGATGTTGCGGTTTTCGGCTGCAACGATGGCTGAGATTTGTTCAACGCTGAGATTGTAGGCTTCAAGGCGTTTGGGATCGACATAGATGTGGATTTCTCGTTTCGGGGCTCCGGAAATTGATACGGAGCCTACTCCGGAGATGCGCGCAAGAGGGTTGGCTACGGCATCATCGAGAATCTTGTAGAGTCCGGGCATGCTCTCATCGGCTTGGACTGAAAGCATCACGATGGGTATCATGTCGGAGCTGAATTTGAATATGATGGGATTCTCGGCATTGTCGGGAAGCTGGCTTTTGACCATGTCTAGCTTGTCGCGGACATCGTTTGTCAGGACATCAATGTCTTTGCCGTATTCAAATTCAAGTGTTATGACGGAGATATTCTCGCGTGATTTGGAGGTGATGTGCTTGAGGTTGTTGACTGCGTTGAGGGAGTTTTCAAGCGGTCGGGTGACGTTTTGCTCGATGTCCTGTGCTGAAGCTCCCTGATAGCTTGTCATGACCATGATCGTATTGGTCTCGACATCCGGATACAGGTCTATGGGGAGTGTGGAAAGTGAGAACAGGCCGAGTATGACAACAGCAACGAAACAGAGTGTTGTCATGATCGGGCGTTTTACCGCGCTGGAATATAAGCTCATGGTGGTTTATTTTTCTTGGGGTCGGTTTTTGTCGAGAACTTCGACTTTTGCGCCATCGGCCAGACGTGTCTGTCCGGCTGTGATCACGTAGCTGCCGTCAGGAACTCCGTTGATAATCTCATAGGTGTCGGCCAGACGCGCACCGAGTTCTACGCGGTTGTAGCTGACAGTCTGTGTTTTCGGATTGTAGATATAGACATATTTGTTGCCGGAGCCTGACATTTTGACTATGGCGCGGTCGGGAATCACTACGCGGTCGGCCTGTCCGTAATTGATGCTGACGCGGGCAAACATGCCTGGCAGAATTCGGCCATCGGCATTGTCTATGGTGATTTCAACGGTAAATGTTCGTGTCGAAGCGTCAACGGTGGGATGGATGAGATAGACTGTTCCGGTGAAGGATTCATCGCTATAGACATCGGAGCGTATATCGACCTTCATGCCTTTGCGGATGCGGGGATAGTCTGATTCGGAGACGTTGATGATGACTTTTACCGGGTTGACCTGTTCTATTGTGAGGATTGGAAGTGTGCCTGTCATGTCGCCGGGATCGTAGTTGCGGGCGGTGACCACGCCTGTTATCGGGGAGATGAGTTCGGTGTTTTCAACCATGTTGGTGTATTGGCGGCGTTGTGCGTCAAGCTCTGTTTTGAGCTGATCGACGGTCTGCTGCGTTCCTCCTCCGATTTCCAGAAGTTTGAGGGCGCGTTTGTATTCGCGTTCGGCGTTGTCGATGCGCACTTTGAGCTGGTCAATATTGACATTGTCAAGAATGACAAGACGCTGTCCGCGGCTGACTTTTGCACCTATGTCAACGAGGATGCTTTTTATGCGGTTGGGCGTTGATGATGTTATGTTGTTGGTCTTGAATGCCTGAACTGTGGCTGTATATTCCGCTGTCTGGGGAACAGTCTGGGTAAATACTTGCCGGATTTCAACTTTTGGCAGTTCTTCGGCTTGATCAGCCTGAGCTTCTTGTTTGCTGCTTTTGTCGTCGGAAGAGCATGATTGAACCGACAGTGTCAGCAGGATTGCGGCTGTGATTATAGATGCCTTGATTTTCATTGGATATGGTTGGATGGTTTCGCTGGTTGGCTTTTTTTATAGCTTTCTAGATCGGCGTTGCCCAGAAGGAGTTCGAGATCGCTTCCTGCAACGAGATAGTTATAGATGGCTTGATAGTAGGATAGGCGGGAGCGCGTCAGGGCAAGTTCGGAATCGCGCAGGTCGAGATAGCTTGCCGCTCCGATCTCAAAGCTTTGCTGCATGATGGAGTGGGCGGTCTCGGCTTGTCGGACGCTTTCTGCGCATGATGCTATCTGCTTAACGTTGAGATGAATGTTGTCGATCGCGAGTTGGGTCTGCATGTCGATGCTGCGGACCAGATTGGCGCGTTGCCAGTCGATTTCGTTGAGCTGTATCTCGGCTTGCTTTATGCGTGAGTAGCGTTGTCCGCCTTCAAATAGCGGTATGCTTAGTGTCAGACCTATCATCGAGTAGGGATTCCAGCGGAAATTGCGTAGCGGAGATCCGTTGCTCATGGATGTCCAGTTGTAATTGGCGGTCAGCGAGAGGGTGGGATACCATGCCATTTTCTGAACTTTGAGAGCATCGGAGAGCTGGCGTTTCTGGATGTCAAGCATGCGGATGTCGAGGTTGCCTGAGAGATTGCGGTTGATGCTGAGAACATCGGCATACATCGTCTGTTCGTAGTCGGCCAGTGTGGTCGCGGGTGCGATGGCCACTGCTGTATCCATCCCCATGAGTATGCATAGTTGGAGACTGGCCTGACGGATGGCTATTGAAGCTTGTGTCAGTTCCGGTTCGACGTTTTTCAGGGCGACTTCGGTGCGTAGCACATCATATTGGGAGGCGGCTCCAAGACTGAACTGTTTGGCATATAGTTCGGCGGTGAAGCGAGCCATCTCATAATTTTGCATTATAGTGCGGTAGGAGTCGTGGGCGAGGAGCAGCGTGTAGTATGCGTTTTTGACCTGATTGACAAGCTGTAGTCGCGATTGTCGGGCTTTTTCAACGGTTTCGAGGATGCGACTGTCTGTCAGATCAAGGCTTTTCCAGAGTTGCGGAGCAATGAGCGGCATGGATAGATTGAATCCCATGGAATAGGAGTTGTCCAGGCCTACTTTTATGCCGTCGGATGGGGCTTGTGAGGCGGTTGGCTGATCGGATGGTTCTGACTCGTCTGATGACTCTCCAGATCCGCTATTCCCCGAAAATGCGGAGCGTGACATGTTCATGTACATGGTCTGCTTGGCGAGGGTGCGGTTGTAGGATGCGCCGAATGCAATTGTAGGCAGGAGTTGGCCGATGGTTTCCTTTTTGGAGTAGTCGAAGCGTTGTATCTCCATGTCGGCTACATGGATGGTGGGGTTATCGCTCAGTGCGATGGCAATGCATTGGTCAACTCCCAGTCGGAGTGTGTCGGTCACTGTTGCCTGTTCTGCCGCTGACAATTGGGCTATGCACAGGGTTGCTGTGGTTGCAAATATCTTGATTAGTCTCATGAACAAAATTTGATTTCGCCCACAAAAATAGCAATAATCCGCATTATAGCATAGAGTGGTAGTCTTGACAACAAAATATTGTCTATATCGCCCAAATAAGATTACTTTTCGGACAATTATTCCGTCCCGACACCGGGATGGCCATAGGCTTTTCCGGAATTATGCGGTCAGTTTTCGACCGAAAATCCGGCATCGCGCAGAGCTTGCTTGACGGCCTGGATGTGTTCGTTATTGCGGGTCTCCATTTCTATATGGAGCTTGCAGCCGTTGATTTCTGTGTTGGATGAGTTGCGCTTGTGTTCAACGGCGAGGATGTTCGCTCCCATGTCGCCGATCACGCTGCACACTTTGGATAGCTGCCCGGGCTTGTCGGATAGAATGACGGTGACGGTGCAGTCACGTCCGTTTTTGACAAGGCCTCGCGTGATGACGCGGTTCAGTGAGGTCACGTCGATGTTGCCGCCTGAGACTATGCAGACAGTTTTTTTACCTTTAATGGGTACTTTGTCGAACATCGCTGCGGCAACCGAAACAGCCCCTGCGCCTTCTGCCACCAGTTTCTGCTGTTCGATAAGCGTCAGGATGGCAGCGGCTACTTCGTCATCGCTGACTGTGACAATCTCATCGACATATTTTTTACATAACTCAAATGTGTTGACTCCGGGTTCTTTGACTGCGATGCCATCGGCAATGGTGGAGACCCTGTCGAGGTTGACACGTTCGTTATCAGCGATTGAGCGCACCATAGATGGCGCACCTTCGGCCTGTACGCCATAGACTTTGACATTCGGCTTTATGGTTTTGATTGTGAAAGCCACTCCGGAGATGAGTCCTCCGCCTCCGACCGGAACGATTACAGCTTCTACATCGGGCATCTCTTCGATGATTTCAAGTCCGATAGTGCCCTGTCCGGCAATGACCAGCGGATCATCGAATGGATGGACAAGAGTGTAGCCGTGTTCTTTCTGCAATTCAAGGGCACGGCGGTAGGCATCATCGTAAACGCCCGGAACGAGACACACTTCTGCGCCGAGGGCTTTGGTAGCTTCGATTTTGGAGATCGGCGCGCCGGCGGGAAGGCAGATGATGGATTTTATGCCATTGTGAGTGGCTCCGAGCGCAACTCCCTGTGCGTGGTTTCCTGCAGAGCAAGCGATAACGCCGCGCGCTTTTTCCTCATCGTTGAGCTGGGATATCTTGTAGTAGGCTCCGCGGAGCTTGAATGATCCCGTATATTGAAGATTTTCCGGCTTGAGATATATTTGTGATTCGGGGTTGAGTTTTGTCACACCTATCAGTTTCGGGTGTCGAGCCACATTCTGGAGAACCTCGGCGGCTTTGTAAACTTGTGCGATGTTAAGTTCAGACATTGTTAAGGTTTTATTATTTTGCTGCAAATGTAATGAATTTTGGCGAGGATTGGCCTGCCGACCGCCTGTTTTTAACACTCGAATATATATCTAACTGATTGCCAGAAAAATGCTCCTGCCGCCGCAGAAACGCAGCAATATGGATTTATAGATTTTGGTTGATTGATAATCCATTAAAATTGGCTAACTTTTCCTGTTGAAATGACGAAAGAAGAACTTGTAGCACGGCTACGCGACATAGAATGGGATGATTTCAACAAGCCGAGGTCAGAAATACTTACCGCATACCTGAACAACAGAACATATGGGATGCCGTGCAGATTATTCTTCGCCGCTTTCGCACTCTCGTTGATGCCCCGATACACATCAAAGATAATGGGTTTGCCACAACAGACGAAAGCCAGTATTTGGTGCTTCGTGAAGCATTGGCAAATATGGTAATGCACTCTGATGTCCCTGTAAAACTGACTGACACTCAACAAAAAGTATTGGAACTTATCAAAAGTAATTCATCAATCACCCATCTTGAGATGTTTCAACGGCTATCCATAAATGAGAAAACGGCAAAGAGAGCAACTCAAGTCCTTCGAGAATTAGGACTCATAAAACGAGAAGGAATCGATAAAACAGGTCAATGGATTTTATTTGATAAAAACAAGGACTAACTTTTTGAATCCATCCACAAGACTCTAAAATTCAATAATGCAATTTAAGGTTAATGCATTGGTATAATGGTCGTATGATGGTAATGCTGAAAAAGATAGTGTATTACGACCCTTTTCGACAGTTTGAGCTGATTTAAAGAACCATTTATTGTAAAGAGGAAGCATCCAATACCCAATACGCGCAGAGAGAATCCCAATACCGGCACCGGCTATAACATCACTTACCCAGTGTCGTCCGTTATAAATCCGCAAAAGGCCCACAACTGTTGCTACGCAATATCCACCTACACCCCAATATTTGCCATATTCAATACGCAGCAGTTCTGCTCCCATGAAGGCCGTTGCCGTATGTCCTGAAGGAAACGAGTTTCTTGCATTGGAATCAGGACGCTTCTCCCTGAAAGAAAGTTTGAACACATTTGTTAGTATTGTCAAAGAAATAGCGGAAGTTGCATCTATAGACAATCGTTGCAAAAATGTATTTTTATGTGGCACATTCGCAAAACCGAGGAAAAGATGTGTTGCAGTAGGAAGATATTGAGCATAATCGTCTGCCTTAAATTTATGGTTCCCTTTAAGTTCAGTTACCTTGTCTCTAATAGAAACGTTAAAATCCTCATATGGTTTGATGAATGTTCCTAACGCTCCGATGGTAAATAGAGAAGTCGGCAATATAAGTTGTTTGGCATTGAAAGAGAGTTCTCCATAACTGAATGTGGGATTCCTGTTTATTGAATCCGGAATTTCCTCACATGACTTAATATTTTGGGCTTGTAATCTCGGCACAGATACACTTAAAATACATAGAATAATAGCATGTTTGATTGTGTTCATATAGAGCCAATTTTGTTACCATTGACTCCGATATGGCGCATAAAATAGTCTTTTTATAAACGAAAAGCGGGGAGTCATATCGTTGCTCGCACCGCTATTCAAGGCCTTAGGACTGCCCAACTCACCAGATTGAACAACAGACTCCACGCTATTATATGTATATACCTCATACCCATTTGAAGCGATAGGCTTGCAATGGGCTGAGAAGGTATTACATACCCAACATGGCGTCTATCGCCGCTTTGTCCTTTAGTGAGTTTTCAGAGTGTCCTAAGTTCTGAATAGTTAAGAACAAGCGTCAATACACGCTTTTACCAAAATGTTGATCCCAACGTCTGATGAAATGGTCTTATTTCAGACACTCCCACCGCGTGGAATCGTGTTGCAAAAATAGTGATAATTTACGAGACAACAATCGTTTGAATGCCAATTTATCTCGGTGATGATTGAGATATATAAAAAGATTTTGACGAGATGAGTTGTGATTAGCCGATTAAAATCAGGAGTTTATATATATAACGACTCTCCCCGAAGGGCTTTCAAGCCCGAGGGGGAGAGTTTCCGTGCTGTTGTTTTATCGTAACCAAATTGTCATTCGGAAGCGTTCCAGGTTTATGGTTGGGTGAAGATCACGATTCGATTCCAGTCATTTTCGGAATATGGCTGAGCGTCACTTCCATAGGCCGCTGTCTGTAGGCGGTCGGCTTTGATGCCATAGCTTTCAAGTGCTTTGCACACGGCTGCTGCACGGCGTTCAGACAGAGCCATGTTGTAGTCGGACGTTCCGGTGTCTTCATCGGCATATCCGCAGATCGTCACTGTTATGCCGGGATTCTGTTTCATGTACTGTGCAACATTATAGACGTTGACCATTTCCTCTGCGGAGATAGCATCGGAGTTGATTTTGAATCGGACGGTTGAGAGCATCGGAGCAACCACGGTTTCAGTCGTGATCTGAGTGATTTCGGGGCAGGGGAGTTGGGCTTCGGCGGCGGCGAGAGCCGTGGCTGTGGCGGCAAGTTCACCGCGCAGATCATTGATTTGGCTGTTGAGGGAGTTGATGCGGTCAACATAGATGCATGGATCGTAGGTTTCGAATTTTCGTCCGCCGAAAGTGAAGCTGAATCCGCCAATTGCGGTGATGTTCATGTCAATGGGGCATCCTTGTGTGTAGTTGTTGAAGTTGTCGCCCATGAATTGCGCACGGCCTTCAAGGAAGAAGTCGGCATATTTACACAAACGGAATCGGAACTGCAATCCGAGCGACACCGGGATTGTCCATTGGTGGGTGCGGTATCCTGAGTGGTCTGCTTTGAGGTCATTACCCGGATGTCCGGCATAGTCCCAAACGTATGTCCCGCCGACACCGACAAAGGGAATGAATGAGAATACGCGTTCGGGGTTGACACCGCAGACGGAAGAAGTCATGTCCCACATCAGGTCGGCGTTTGCTGATATCGCCTGGGCTTTATTGCGTTGAAGGAAATCCCAGCGCACCTTGTTGCCATACTGACCGGAGATGCGTAATCCCAGATAAGGACTGAACCAGTGTCCGAACCCGAGGTTATAGACCGGCGAGAGATGGTGTTTGCTGTTTCCGTCCGGAAGATCTATTTCCGTGAACGGACTCTGGATGCCTGCACCGATTTGCATGAACCAGTTGTCGCGCCATGATGATGAGTGGTGTGTTTCGCATTCGATGGCCTGCACATCGGAGACAATGGTTTCTTCAACAACCACCGCTTCCTGAGCATTGGCTGTCCCGGAAACAATGAGCATCGTTCCAATGGCTGCTGCTGAAAGAAATAGGTTAGTTTTCATTCTATCGTAGATTTAATTGAAACAATATGGTGAATTTCAGTTGTTGCTTTTATGAAAATATAACATGGGTTGGTAAAATTTTGTTCTTTGCAGAATAAAATTTTTTATTGGCAGAGCTAAAATAGCTATCTTTGCACGAAATATACCGAAATGACAGTGACAGTTCCTAAACGAATAGCTCTGCTGGGAAGCACCGGTTCAATCGGAACCCAGACGCTAGACATTATATCAGCCCATCCCGAAATGTTCCGCCCGACTGTTCTGGCGGCCGGCCGCAACGGACAGCTGCTCATTGAACAATGTCGGCATTATCACCCGGCATTGGCGATTATAGCCGATGAGAGCCAATATCGGTCAGTTCATGATGCTCTTGCGCCGCTTGGCATAGAAGTCGGGGCGGGGGCAGATGCGCTGGCGGCATGCGTCGGACGTGATGATGTGGATACAGTGCTGACCGCTACGGTGGGTTATAGCGGTCTTGAACCGACAATTTGCGCCATTGCTGCCGGAAAAGAGATAGCGTTGGCCAATAAGGAGACGCTTGTTGTTGCCGGAGAACTCGTGACTCGCTTGCTGGAGAAGTCGCCCTCGCGTATTCTTCCGGTAGATTCTGAACATTCGGCCATCTACCAGTGTCTGGTTGGCGAAGATCCTTCGACGGTGGCCAAATTGATAATAACCGCTTCCGGCGGCCCTTTCCGCACGTTTGCAGCCGAGCGGTTGCAATCGGTCACGGTTGCTGATGCCCTGCGTCATCCCAAATGGACTATGGGAGCTAAGATAACCATCGACTCGGCAACGATGATGAACAAAGCTTTTGAGATCATCGAAGCGCGCTGGCTTTTCGGAATCCCGGGTGAGAAGATAGAGGCGGTGGTTCATCCGCAGTCGATCGTTCACTCGATGGTGCAGTTCTGCGATGGCGCGGTGAAAGCGCAACTCGGCTTGCCCGACATGCATCTTCCGATACGCTATGCCCTGGGCGATGCAAAGCGCATTTGTGTCAATGAGTCTCAGATGACACTTGCCGACTACAGTCAGCTGACATTTGAAAAGCCTGATACGGAGCGTTTCCCTTGTCTGACCCTTGCACGCGAGGCTCTCAGCCGTCGCGGTAACGCAGCTTGTGTCATAAATGCCGCAAACGAGATTGCTGTAGATGCATTCTTGCATGACAACATCCGCCTGACCGACATATATCCCATAATCATGGAAACCCTCTCACGCGTAAGCTTCATTGCTGCGCCCGGATATGCCGACTATGTCAGCACAAACGCCGAAGCCCGCGCACAGGCGCAGTCAATCATTCAACGAATAAAGAAATAAGAAATAATAAAACGATAAAGCCCTAAACTGATCTCCCTATGGATGTTTTTATGATAAAAGCCGCTCAACTTATAGCCGCTCTGGCATTCCTGGTAATTATCCACGAATTCGGACACTATATTATTGCCCGGGCATTCGGAATAAAAGTTGAGAAATTCTATCTCTTTTTCAATCCTTGGTTTTCTCTTTTCAAATGGACGCCAAAGAAAAAAGCTCCGAAATATGATAGAAACGGACGTGAGCGCGTAACATGGCGTGACACGGAGTATGGCATCGGATGGCTCCCATTGGGCGGCTATGTCAAGATTGCCGGAATGATTGATGAGTCAATGGACAAGGAGCAGATGGCTCAGCCGGAGCAGCCGTGGGAATTTCGTGCCAAACCGGCCTATCAAAGACTGTGTGTCATGGTTGCCGGAGTGGTGTTCAACTTTATTCTCGCCATATTAATTTATGCAGGCATTGCTTTTTGTTGGGGAAACAAATATGTTCCGCTCGACAAAGCCTATGAGGGGATGGAGTTCTCCGATACGGCCGTAAAAGGCGGATTCCGCAGCGGCGACATCCCGCTGATGGCAGATGGCAAACCGCTTGACGTCTCACAGCCCGACTGCCAATATCTGATTGCCGATGCAAAGGATGTCACGGTTTTGCGCAAATCGCAGCCCGACTCGATTATGCTGACATCGGTTATGCCGAGTGTCAGACGCGACACCGTCACATTCTCGCTGCCGGAGCAATTCATTCTGGAACTCAGCAAGGATAAAGACACTCCGTTTATGACCTATCGAATGCCGGTGTTCGTGAAGGCCGTTGTCGGAGGCAGCGCGGCGTCTGATGCGGGATTGCAGGAAGGAGACCGCATAGTGGCTGTCGGTGGTGTTCCCACGCCCGACTATGCCGCACTGACCGATGAACTGTCCAAGTTCAAGGAAGTGCCGACAACCGTGACCATCTATCGCGGACAGCGCGTGATGACTCTCCCGGCGACTCCCGATTCTGCCGGCAAGCTTGGGTTCAATCTCAAAGGCCTTGATGAAGTTTATCCGGTGGTATTCGAAAAATATACCCTTCTCGGATCATTCCCCAAAGGATGGGAGATCGGGACAACAACGCTCGGGTCGTATGTCAGCTCTATGCGTCATGTTTTCTCCAAGGAAGGGGCAAAAAGCATCGGCGGATTCGGTGCGATCGGCAATATGTTCCCTGACCGATGGAATTGGTTGGCGTTCTGGGAGATTACAGCGTTTCTCTCCGTTGTGCTCGCATTCATGAACCTCATACCGATCCCCGGACTTGACGGCGGACATGTCCTGTTCCTGCTATGGGAGGTGCTGACCGGACGCAAAGTCAGCGAAAAAGTGTTGGAATACGCCCAGTATGCCGGAATGATATTCCTGTTGCTGTTGCTGGTTTATGCCAACGGAGCTGATATTGTCAGAGCGTTCATGTAATTCCGGACACACGTCCGTTTCATATCAGTAATAATCAATGGCAATGAATTATCCCGAAATAATCCTTCATCGTGGCAAAGAAGAATCCTTGCTGCGATTTCATCCTTGGGTATTCTCCGGAGCGATACGCTCAATTGAAGAGGGCATTGAAGAAGGCGATACCGTCCGGGTGATGGCCGCCGATGGCCGCCCGCTTGGAGTGGGCCACTATCAGATTGGCAGTATAGCTGTCCGCATGCTCAGCAGTAATGTCGAGGAGATAGGGCTTGACTTTTATGTCACGCGTCTGCGTCAGGCCGCCCGCTTGCGCCGGCAGCTCGGGCTTATCCGCCCCGGGGAGAACGATGCATTCCGTCTCGTTCATGGTGAAGGCGATTTTCTGCCAGGTCTTATTGTTGACATCTACGGCTCTACAGCCGTGGTGCAGGCTCATTCCCCCGGAATGCACATGGCAAGGATGCTTATAGCGCGTGCGCTCACTCTCATTCCGGAGATGCCGGTCAGCAACGTATATTATAAATCCGAAACGACTCTTCCGTTCAAGGCCAGGCTTGATCCCCAGAATGAATATCTTATAGGTGGATTTACAACCAATATCGCCGTTGAAAACGGTCTGAAATTTCACGTTGATTGGCTTAAAGGCCAGAAAACCGGTTTTTTTGTGGATCAGCGCGACAATCGCCGGCTTCTCCGTGATTACTCCGCCGGACGGCGTGTGCTTAACATGTTCTGTTACACCGGCGGCTTCTCGGTCTATGCGCTTCAAGGCGGTGCCGCATCGGTCCGATCGGTTGACAGTTCGGCTAAGGCGATCGCCCTGACCGATGCAAATGTCAGAATCAACTTTCCCGATGATACGCGCCATGAGGCCACAACAGCAGATGCATTCCGATTTCTGGATGAGATGCCTGACGGAGCCTATGATCTCATTGTTCTTGATCCTCCTGCTTTTGCCAAACACCGTGGTGCGATCCGCAACGCCCTCCGTGGTTATCAGAGACTCAATGCCAAGGCAATCGAGAAAATGCCGCCGGCAAGCATTCTGTTCACATTCTCGTGTTCGCAGGCTGTCAGCAAAGAGCAATTCCGCCTTGCCGTATTCTCGGCAGCGGCTCAGACCGGACGCAGGGTTCGCATACTTCACCAATTGACTCAGCCGGCAGATCATCCGGTCAACATTTATCACCCCGAAGGTGAATATCTCAAAGGTCTGGTACTTTATGTCGAATAAACAACTCTTACAATGAATATATTGAATAAATCAATTCTTGGCGCGGCAATCGCAGCCGTCACATCATCAACTATGGTTCAAGCCAAAAGCAACAATGATTTCAATTATGTAGTGGATCGCTTCGCCGATATCGAGGTGCTTCGCTATCAGGTGCCGGGATTTAAAGAACTGACACTGAATCAAAAACTTCTTGTTTATTATCTGACCGAGGCGGCCATCGCCGGACGCGACATCCTTTGGCAGCAGAACGGCAAATACAATCTCCGGATGCGTCTGCTTCTGGAATCGATATATAAGAACTATAAAGGCGACCGCTCATCTGACGATTTCAAGGCTTTTGAGACCTATCTGAAGCAAGTGTGGTTTGGCAACGGCGTGCATCATCACTATTCTATGGATAAGTTCACACCCGGATTTTCCTCCGCGTTCTTTGCCGAAGCTCTCAAATCAGTCCCTGCCGGAGATATGCCTGAAGAGATTGATGCTCTTACCCGGCTCATTTTCGATCCGGCATTTATGCCTAAGAAGGTCAATCAGGCAGATGGCGTTGACCTTATCGCGACATCAGCCACCAATCTCTATGACGGAGTGACGCAGAAAGAAGTCGAGGACTACTATAACGCCATGAAAGACACGGCTGATCCTACTCCTATATCTTATGGATTAAACACGCGTGTTGCGAAAATCGATGGCCGGGTTGTGGAGCAGACCTACAAAGTCGGCGGATTGTGTTCTCCTGCAATAGAGCGAATTGTGGATAACTTGAAAAAAGCCGCTTTATATGCTGAAAACGACAATCAGCGTCAGGTTATCAATACCTTAGTAGCGTACTATGAATCGGGCGACCTCAAGAAATTTGACGAATATTCAATCCTTTGGGTAGAGGACACGGCGTCGCAGGTCGATTTCATCAATGGTTTTATCGAAAGCTATGATGATCCCCTTGGCATGACCGGCAATTGGGAATCGATAGTTAATTTCAAGAACATCGCTGCCAGCCACCGCACCGAAGTGATAAGTTCCAACGCACAGTGGTTTGAAAGTCATTCGCCGGTAGATCCCAGATTCCGCAAGGATGTGGTTAAGGGTGTCACTGCAAAAGTCATCACGGCTGCAATCCTTGCCGGCGATGCATATCCTTCAACCCCGATCGGCATTAATCTGCCGAATGCCAACTGGATTCGTGCGGCTCATGGCTCAAAATCAGTTACAATTGAAAATATAACACAGGCTTATGACGAGGCTTCGCATGGCAACGGATTCAATGAGGAGTTTGTCAATGACACAGCCATGCGTGCTTTGATGAATGACTATCTGTTTATCACGGATAATCTTCACACTGACCTTCACGAATGTCTCGGACATGCTTCCGGACGCCTTCTTCCCGGAGTAGATCCTGACGCTCTCAAAGCCCACGGTTCAACTTTGGAAGAAGCCCGCGCCGACCTTTTTGCTCTCTATTATCTGGCCGATCCCAAGCTAATCGAACTCGGTCTGATAGATAATCCTGAAGCATATAAGGCACAATATTATAAATATATATTGAATGGGCTGATGACACAGCTCATGCGCATTGAACCCGGAAAAGATGTAGAAGAGGCCCACATGCGCAACCGTAAGCTCATTGCTGAATGGGCTCTTGAAAAAGGTGCGTCCGAAAAAGTCATCGAACTTTACAAAGAGGGAGGCAAGACCTACATCCGCATCAATGACTATCAAGCCCTCCGGAATCTGTTCGGACAGCTTTTGGGCGAAATCCAGCGCATCAAGAGCGAAGGCGATTATGAGGCCGGACGCTTGCTGGTTGAAAAATATGCCGTCAAAGTTGATCCGCAGTTGCACCGTGAGGTCCTTGACCGCTACGCCACTCTCGATATCGCTCCCTATCGCGGATTTGTCAATCCGGTCTATACTCTCGTGATGGATTCCGATGGCACAACCCCGGTTGACGTAAATGTTGATTACACCGAAGGCTTTGCAGAGCAAATGCTTCGCTATGGCCGCGATTATTCACCTCTGACAAAATAGTTTTCAGACAGACAGTTGTGTGTCCGCTTCGTTTTGTCGGGCTAATGAGAAATAAGGACCGTTAATGATGCAGGAAGAATTTGCCTCACAGTTGCTTGAAGCCGCAGTCACCGAACTCTCGCGACTTCCCGGCATAGGCCGCAAGACGGCTCTGCGACTTGCATTGCATCTTCTGCGCCGTGACACGAGTGAGAGTGTAGCCCTTGGGGAAGCCATAATCAATCTGCGCACAAACATACGTTATTGCTGCTTGTGTCATAATATATCCGAAACGGAACTTTGTCCGATCTGTGCATCCGAGAGGCGTGACCATTCGACTGTCTGTGTGGTAGAGAATGTCAGCGATGTCATGAGCATCGAGCGCACACACCAGTTCGACGGCGTTTATCACGTTCTTGGCGGGGTAATATCACCTATGGACGGCATCGGGCCGAGTTCTCTGGAGATAGATTCTCTGGTAGAGCGCGTAGCGGAAGGCAGTGTCAGTGAGGTAATTCTCGCTCTCGGGGCGACAATGGAAGGCGATACCACCAACTTCTACATCTTCCGGAAGTTGGCGCCATATCCCGAAGTCAAAGTCACGCAACTGGCGCGTGGAGTAGCCGTGGGCAATGATCTTGAATACACCGATGAGTTGACCCTCGGACGATCTCTGCTTCAGCGTACGCTCTTCACCGACTCTATCAGACAATGACACAATAACATCAGATCGCTTTATCCGATCCGTTCCACCATTAAAGGCTATGCTAAAAGATGATGTAATATATTTGAGAGCCCCTGAACCGCAGAGCGACATCGATGCAATGTTCCGTTGGGAAAACGATGACGCATCATGGGTTGACGGACGCACGCGCGCTCCGATGTCGCGCTTCCGGCTTTGGGACTATCTGACAAACTATTCATCTGACATTTTGGCCTCCGGACAGGCGCGTTTTGTTATTTGTAGCAGAGTCGCCGGAGCTGAGAGTGAAGATGTCGGATTGCCGATAGGATGCATTGATCTTTACGATGTTGATGCACTCAACCGCAAAGCCGGTGTAGCTGTCTATATTGATTCCGACAATCGCCGGAAGGGTTACGCCGCACGCGCTTTGACCCTTCTCGCTGAATATTGTCGTCGCGATCTCGGGTTGCATCAGTTATGGGCTGTCGTGTCCGTTGAAAACTCGGCATCGCGCGCCCTGTTCAGTCGCTGCGGCTTTGCCGTCAGCGGACGGATGCGGTCATGGATTCGCTGCGCCGATGCCTACACCGATGCATTCATGCTTCAGCGACTCCTGACCGATTGATTTCCGACCGGATTTTAAAGCCGGCTTGATTATTGCTGCGAAGCCAGATAGCGTTCGGCATCCAATGCGGCGCGACAACCGCTTCCTGCAGCGGTTATGGCCTGACGATAGTGCGGATCGGCTACATCTCCTGCCGCAAACACCCCTTCGATGTTGGTGGCCGTTGACATTCCTGACGTTTTGATATAGCCCTGTTCGTCAAGGTCAATAACCCCGCTGAACAGATCCGTGTTAGGCTTGTGGCCTATTGCAAGGAAGAAGCCGTCAATTTCGAGATCGAAAAGGCGTTCGTTGTCCGTGCCTTTATTTTCCACAAGATGTGCCCCTTCAAGAAATTCCTCGCCATATAGTCCGACCGTGTTGGTATTGAACAGCACTTTGATGTTCGCTTTTTCCATGACACGCTGCTGCATCACCTTGGAAGCCCGCAGATAGTCCTTCCTGACAATCAGAAACACATCCGATGCGAGATTGCTCAGATATAGAGCTTCTTCACATGCCGTGTCGCCGCCGCCGACCACGGCCACACGCTTTTTGCGGTAGAAAAAGCCATCGCAAGTGGCGCAGGCCGAAACTCCAAGTCCCATATATTTCTTCTCATCCGGAAGTCCGAGAAACTTGGCTGATGCTCCGGTGGATATTATGACAGATTCAGCTTCGATTTCAGTTCCGTCATCGGCTGAAAGTCTGAATGGGCGTGACGAGAAATCAGCCTTGGTAATGATTCCTGAACGCACATCCGCACCGAAACGGACGGCCTGACGCCGAATGTCGTCCATCAGCTGGGTACCAGTGGTTCCCTCCGGATATCCCGGAAAGTTTTCTATTTCGGTGGTGATAGTCAACTGTCCTCCCGGTTGATTCCCTTCAAAAAGAATGGGCCGGAGGTTGGCGCGCGATGTGTATAGAGCTGCCGTATAGCCGGCAGGGCCTGAGCCGATGATAAGGCATTTTGTCTGTATCTTGGTCATATAATCGTATGGTTGTGTTGTTATTGTTATGTCACTGTCTAGCGAAGGTCGATCACCTCGGCTTTGGGATATTTCTTGGCCGGGAAGCGGAATGTTGACACCGGAAGGGCATTGCCGATCTTGATGGAAGATATACGGATGGTGGCAGTCTGCCCCGAAGCCATTTTAAGAACTATTTCCGAAGGCAGCAGAGTTGCGGGGTTGATTGTCACGGTGGCTGACCGGATGTCGGTTTTCGAATTTTTCGCGGTCAGCGTTATCTTCTGTGCATTTTTTGCTTTGGATACCGTTTTGGCAGTGTAGTTTTGCCGGAAAGTGTTGATGATTATAAACGGATTTATCTGTTGAAGCTCTTGGGCTGTCGGTTCGGAGACGTTGACTTCGTTGTCGGCGGAAACATAGGTCCACTGCGTCTTTCCGTCATACCATATATTGACTTGATTGCCATTCATGGCAAATTTGTCGCCCGCCAGCGTGAGTGTTCCGGCCGATGATCCTTGCGATGTTGAAAGCGTATAGGCAGCCGTGACAGATTTGGCTGTTCTCAGCTTTGCGGCAGCCTTGTCGAGTGTCTGCGATGCATTGTCGGCCGCTGCAACAACCAGCGGAAGCATCATCAGAAGTGCTATGATTATAAATGTTTTCTGTTTCATATCGTGTGTGAAAATCAGTCTGTGATGTGTCAGCCTTCTATCATGCGTTCAAAACTGTATCCGTCCATAAGCACCGGGCGTGGTTTCCCGGCTCCGGTCGAAGATCCGACAACTCCCGCCGCTTCAAGCTGGTCAATGAGTTTTCCGGCACGCGGATAGCCGATGTTGAATTTGCGCTGGAGCAACGATGCCGAACCCATACCGGCTTCAATCACAGTCCGGCCGGCATCGACAAACATCGGATCGCGGTCGCCCACATTTCCGTGTGCAATTCCTTCGCCGCTTGCAGGAAGCTCCTCGGGCAGTTCGTAGGCTGTCGGGTAGCCCATCTGGTCAGAGATTGAACGGCAGATTGCCTCAACCTCATCGGTGTCTATAAAGGCACACTGCACACGGTCAATCACGCCATCACGTGAAATCAGCATGTCGCCGCGCCCGATCAACTGTTCTGCCCCCGGGCGGTCGAGAATCGTGCGGGAGTCGTTCATCTGCGTGACGCGGAACGCCATGCGTCCGGGGAAGTTGGCTTTGATGACTCCGGTGATGACATTGACACTCGGGCGTTGCGTGGCTAAGATCATGTGGATTCCGACTGCGCGGGCCTTGGCAGCAATTCGCGATATGGGGGTTTCCACTTCCTTGCCTGCTGTCAGGATAAGGTCGGCAAACTCATCGATGATGACAACGATGTATGGCAGATAGCGGTGGCCTTTTTCCGGATTCAGCCGGCGCGAGATAAATTTCTGGTTATATTCCTTTATGCCGCGCATCCCGGCTTGTGAAAGCAGATCATAGCGGTTGTCCATCTCCAGACAGAGCGAATTAAGTGTCGCCACTACTTTTGTGGGATCTGTGATGATGGCTTTCTCTTCTTCCGGAAGTTTGGCAAGGAAATGTCGTTCGAGTGTCTTGTAGAGACTGAATTCAACCATCTTCGGATCGACAAGTACGAATTTCAGTTCTGCCGGATGCTTCTTGTAGAGCAGCGATGCGATTATCGTGTTAAGGCCAACCGACTTACCCATGCCTGTTGCGCCCGCCACCAGCAAGTGTGGCATTTTGGCAAGGTCGGTGACATAGACTTCATTGTCGATGGTCGTGCCAAGCGCGATGGGCAGTGATGCTGTCGATTCATGGAATGCCCTTGATGACAGGATCGAACGGATGCCGACAGTCTGCGGATGGCGGTTTGGCACTTCCATGCCGATAGTCCCTTTTCCAGGAATCGGGGCTATGATTCTGATGCCGATTGCCGACAGGCTGAGTGCCATGTCATCGCCCAGACGCTTGATCGATGCAATTCTCGTTCCTCTTTCCGGGATTATCTCATATAGTGTGATAGTCGGTCCGACAGTTGCTTTGATGCTCTCGATTTTGATGCCGTATGCTCCCAGAGTGCTGATGATCCGCTGGTTGTTTTCTTCCTGTTCTTCCTCGCTCAGCGTGAATGCATTTTCGCGCGCATGCAGCAGGTTGATGTCGGGAAAACGGTAGCGGCTTAGTTCTGCCGTAGGGTCATAGGCTGTGATGTCAATGTCGTCAGCCTCCTCTATTTTTGCGGAGGTGACATCGACCGTGGTTGTAGCGGCTACATTGTCAATGCTTTTCTCTGTATCCGTTTCTTCCTGACTTTCGGTAACTGCCGGAGTGTGCGTCTCATCATGGCGCATCGGGTCGTCATACGTGTTTTGATGGCTTGCTGAGGGAATATCATCAAGCACAACGGTGTGCCATTCTCTTTGTTCCGGTTGTTGTCTGCCGGTATAGTCGGATTCAGCCAGATTTTCATTGGCATATTCTCTATTCGTCTGCGCTGTTGCAGTTTGTCCGGTTTCGGTCTCAGTCTCCCGGGCTGCCGGCTGTGTGACCGGAGATGCTTTTTCAGCTCTTTCATGCTCGATTGCGGCTTTTGCTGCGGCCATTGAGCTTTGGTAGCGTTCAGCCAGACGCTGCTTATGGAGGGCAAGCTTGCTGCGTATGCTCCCTATGGCGTAGCGGATCGGATTGAAAAAGATGAGCACCAGAGCCGTAGCCATCAGAATGCTGACGGCGGCCGCGCCCCAGTATGAAGCCGCCGAAATAATGCCGTTGTTGACCCAATAGCCATGCTCTCCGCCCCAGAAGGTTGGGGTCGAGATCCAATAGGTCAGGAATCCAGCGATTATTGAAACGGCTATTGCCGCAATAAGCGACTTGAATGTCAGTCGCCAGAACTTGAAATGATGCAGTTTCACCAGTGAAATGCCAATTGCGGCAATATAGAATATTATGATGAATCCGCCAAGCCCCAGCCATTTATACATCAAGAGGTGTGACAACATCGCTCCCAGCCAGCCGGCCGAGTTTTCCACCGGTTGCGGATTGGCTGCAATATCTTTCGGCGAGTTGTTTAGGACAATGCTTTGGTCTTCACCATAGTCCGACAGATAGTTGATTGAAGCGACAAGCATAAAGCCGGCCACAAGAATCAGTATCACACCTAAAAATATGCGCAATCTGCCATCGGCGAAAAAACGCGTGATGCCGACAATGGTCTGATGCTTGTCGAGATCCACCGTCTGTTCATGCGGCTGATGCGTCTCTGTCCGTGGCGATGGCTCATTTGCGGGTGTCGTTTTTTGCGGTTCGTTACGTTCGGCATGACTGCCGGAAGTATAGGTTACTTTTACGGGATTGGCATTGCTCCCGCCGGAGGTTTCCCGGAGTTTTGACGGATTTATGTTGCCCGGATTAAGTTCAAATGATTCCATGGTGGGGATTGTGTGTGCAAGATGTGATTGTTAGGTTTTTCAGAGTTCCTTGATGCGTGCGATTGTATCTATCGGGTCGGGTGAGGAGAAGACGAAGTTGCCTGCCACAAGAATGTCAGCTCCGGCATTGATTGCTTCGCGGCCTGTCTGGAGATTGATGCCTCCATCGATCTCGATGGCGGCTTTTGACCCGCTTGCGTTGATGAGCGCGCGGAGTCTGCGCGTCTTTTCAGTCGTGTTGGCAATGAATGTCTGACCGCTGAAGCCGGGGTTGACCGACATGAGCATTACAATATCCAGATCCGTGATTATATCTTCGAGCATTACGACCGGTGTTGCCGGATTGAGGGTCACAGCCGCTTTCATGCCGGCGTGTTTGATCTGTTGCACAACGCGGTGTAGATGCGTGCAGGCTTCATAATGGACATTCATGATTGCTGCGCCGCAGTCGCGCACCTGGCTGACATAACGCCCCGGATCTACAATCATCAGATGGACGTCAAGCGGTTTCTTGGCCGATCGTTGGATGAATTTCATGATCGGGAAACCGAAAGATATGTTGGGGACAAACACACCGTCCATCACATCGATATGAAACATATCGGCCTGAGAGCGATTGATCGTGTCTATGTCGCGGTCGAGCGCGCCGAAGTCGGCTGAAAGCAGGGATGGTGATACTAGGGTCATTTTTTTGGTTTAAAGATGTTATACAGGATAAATGCAAGGCATATTACACCAAGTATAACGCCTGCATAGGTCAGATAGTTGTTATATTTCTCAATGTTGTCAAGCAGCTGTTCGCGGCTGACCATCGTTCCAAGCCAGTAGCCAAGGCCGGCAAGTATGGCGTTCCACACTCCGGCGCCGAGGGCGGTATAGATTGTGAATTGTCCGAGGTGCATCCGTGCAAGGCCTGCCGGGATGGAAATCAGTTGTCTGACAGCCGGAATCAGGCGGCCGATAAATGTCGATACTGCGCCGTGCTTGTCAAAGTATTGTTCGGCATGCTCCACTTTCTGACGGTTGATGAGGCAGATATGTCCCAGCCGGGAGTCGGCGAATTTATACACGATCGGCCTTCCGATCCACGCCGACAGACCATAGTTGAGCAATGCGCCGATGATTGCGCCGGCAGTTCCAAGTATAAGTATGAGCCAAATGTTGACTTCGTTGGATGTGCATGCCAGATATGCTGCCGGAGGAATGATGACCTCCGATGGGAAGGGGATAAACGAACTCTCTATCACCATGAATCCCAGCACCATCAGATATACCATCATTGGTGATGCCGTCAGGAATGCATCGACAATCGATTTTGTGTCGAACCCTATGCTTGCCGTTATGAATGCTTCAATCATACTCTTGAATCTTGTCTGAATTTAGGAAAGCAAAGTTACCCAAAATTCTGCATAAATCCTACATCATGTTTATAATATGCCGGCGGATTTGAACATTTCGGCATAGAATGTCGCTTTCTTGTCGAGAGCCAGCGGATAGGCGCGGCTTGTCGAGGGCATACGCCAGATGGCAAGTCCGTTGGCTGTTCTGACCTGCATGCCCATGCGTGGAATCTCCGTGCCGGTCAGGTCGGCAATGACGGAAGCGGCTTTTTCGCCTGTAGTGGCCACGGTGTGACATTCGGGCATGGCGGCAAGAAGTTCCGCCAGCGGAATCGGCTTGATGATTTCAAGAAATTTATCGGAAGCGTTGCCTTTAAGACGTCTGACTTCGCGTGCGGTGTCGCAGAGCGCAATATGTTTCTCTGTCAGAAGCGTTTTGATGGCATTCAGATCATAGTCATGTCCGGCGGAGTCAAGCAATGCGACAGGATTGCCAAGGAATATCAGGCCCATTATCTTCCAGAAGTCATTGGTGCGGTTGGGGTAGTAGAAATCCATGCTCCAGCGGTGTTTTCCTGGCGGAAATGTCCCCAGCATCAATATTTTTGCGCCATCGGGCAAGAATGGCGGCCAAGGGTGTATCTCAATCGGCTGTGTGTCATCGTCTCTGTTCATTGCAAATGATTATATGGCGTGGAAAAATGGCGGTCGGCAGCTATAAAAAAGAGAGTGCAACAAAGGCACTCCCTTAAAAGTCTATTATTAGTCAATGTAGATTATTCCTTGACAGGCTCTTTCATTGTCTTGTAAAGTTTTTTAACTGCCTGCGAGGAAAGGGTAACGTTGTGGATTGCACCGTCTTCGCCCTGCTCGCGGTAGTGGAACTTTACTTTAGTGTCTGTGGCAATGATTTCGCGCAATGCTGTCTGCTCCAACATCTTGAGATCAATGATTGCTGTTGCGGGCAGTTGGTCGGTGTTCTGTTTGGATGCGAGAAATCCTTTTGGCACGTTGCAGTAGAATGTCAGCGTCTCGTTGAAATACTTGATGCTGTCTATTCCGCCATCCTTTTTTTGCAGCGGAAATGTCTCGTTGAGCTGTTCGCATTTGGCGAGAAGGCTGTCAATGGGCGATGACGGTTTGACTGCTGCGATGCTGTCAGCTTGTGTGTCAGCGGAATTGCTGCCGTTACCCTGGCTGCATGCTCCAAACAGCAAGGCTGTGCATCCGGCTAATAATGCTAGTTTTTTCATTGTCGGGATGTGTTTATGCTTTGACGCGGCTGATATATGAACCGTCGCGGGTGTCAACCTCAATCATGTCGCCTTCGTTGACAAACAGAGGCACACGGATTTCAGCGCCTGTCTCTACGGTGGCGGGCTTGAGTGTGTTGGTGGCGGTATCGCCTTTCAGACCCGGTTCGGTGTATGTGATCTTAAGGATAGTCTTGATGGGCATTTCTGCATAAAGCACGGTGTCGGTCGATGCATCGGTAACCACTTCTACCATGTCGCCTTCTTTCATGAAAGGTGCGCCGGTCACGAGTTCCTTATTGATGGGAATCTGTTCGAATGTCTCATTGTTCATGAAGATGTCATCCCCGCCATCGGCATAGAGATATTGGAACGGACGGCGTTCAACGCGAACGTCTTCAAGCTTTTCGCCGATGTTGAAGCGGCGTTCAAGCACGCGGCCATCGACCACGTCTTTGAGTTTGGTACGCATGAATGTGTTGCCTTTCCCTGGTTTTACGTGGAGGAATTCCACACAGAAATAAAGACGGCCGTCCATGCGGATGCATGTGCCGTTCTTGATGTCTTGAGCGTTGATCATATAATTATCAATAAATTAGTATTTATCTATGGCGTTAATCGGGTGCAAAATTAATAAAAAATATTCAATAACACCCCATCAATCACCAAAAAATCAGCAACATAATTTCTCCCGATGTCCGTTGCTGAAAAAAATGACCCGGTTTGTCTTATTGATAACAATACGGATGGTTATGAATGAGTGTAGAACCGGAGTCTCCTTTTGCCGACGTCGGAAAATGGCGGGTAGTAGAGGGGCTCATGGTGTTGCGAGACAGAGATGTAGCGATAGATACTGTAAAAGAGAGAGGCATAAAGACAGCCGATAAGCATCCCCACTAATATGTCGCCCGGATAATGCACGCCAAGGTATATTCGGGAATAGGCAATCACGGCGGCCCATAGCATCATCAGTATGGTTATGCCCCGCCTGCGATAGCAAAGCGAAACGAATGTGGCGAGGGCAAATGAATTGGCGGCATGGCAGGATGGGAATCCGAACCGGCCGCCACGGTAGTCATTCACGATGTGTATGAAAGCGGAAACGGGATTGTCGGGGTTGGACGGACGCAGACGTTCCAAAGCGGGACGCAAAAGAGAGGCGCAACTCTGATCTACCGCTGCGATTGTTAAGGCGATCATCAGCAGACAGAGCAGTCCGTGTCTCCACGAATAGCGGTGAACAATGAAATAAGCCAGCAACGCGTATAGCGGAAGCCATATCCATTTGTCGCTGACCGACCACATAAACGAATCTAAAAAAGGAGCATGCGCCCCATTAAGCAACAGTAGAAGCTTTTCATCAACAGCATCTAATTGCGAAATTGTTTCAGAAAGGAGATATATCATGACGTAATCCGTTAATATATCCGCAAAAATATAAGGTGATTTTGCAGTTTTTTTGAATTTTATGTTTAAAAACAGTGTTTTTAGAACATCAACTGCGTATATTCATATTTTCTACAAAATTATGTCGTACATTTGCAACAAAACGTATCGGACAGACAATGAAACTATTGGTTATAGAAGATGAATTTCAGTTGTCAGATGGAATTGTGAGATATCTCAATTGTGAGGACTATCTCTGCGAACAGGCGTTCACATTCGGTGAGGCAATGATGAAGGTGGAAGTTTATGAATACGACTGCATCCTGCTTGACCTGATGCTGCCCGGGGGAAATGGGCTGGACATTCTGCGCCGCATCAAGCAGCGGATGCCACAGGCCGGTGTGATAATAGTCTCGGCTAAGGATTCGCTTGATGACAAGGTGGCCGGATTGCAGATAGGTGCCGATGACTATATCGCCAAACCTTTCCACCTCCCCGAACTGAGCATGCGTATTTTCGCCTTGCTGCGCCGCAAGAATTTCACCGCCTCCAACCTGATACGGAGCGGGGCAGTGGCAATTGACCTGTTGGGGAAGCGGGTTGCGGTGGGCGAACGTGAGCTTGACCTTACAAAATCGGAATACGAACTGTTGCTGTTTCTCATTGAAAACCGTAGCCGTGTCGTATCGAAGAATGCTCTGGCAGAACACCTGAACGGAGATATGGCGGATATGCTTGACGATTTCAAATTTGTTTATGCCCATATTAAGAATCTGAAAGCGAAATTGGCGGAGGCGGGGGTGTCAGACTGCATCAAGACCTATTACGGACAAGGCTATCAATGGAGGAACGAGCTTTGAAATCGAAAAGTCTGCTTTCGAAAACCATGATGCAGTTTTCCCTCTGCACTACCGTCGTCTTCGTACTGACGACCCCGCTGTTCTACTTGCTTACCAAGCACTTCTATGCAGAGGATATGATAGACATCATAGAGTCGGTTGAGCTGTGCGAAGGCATCCCGCCGCTTGACCTGGAGCGTGACATCATAGCCGGCATGATGCTTCAGTTTCTGCTCATCTTTTCGGTGATCAGCCTTTCGCTATTCATAACAATGCGCTTCATCACGCGCCGTCTGTGGCATCCATTCGATGATACGTTGAAAAAGACCGAACAGTTCAATCTGGCACAGGACTCCTCACCGCAATTCATGCCTACCGACATCCGCGAGTTTGCGCGTCTCAACCGTTCATTGGACAGCATGATGCGCAAAGACAGGGAGATTTTTCGTATCCAGAAAGAATTTACCGAGAATGCATCGCACGAACTGCAAACGCCGCTTGCCGTCATCAGCAGCAAGCTGGATTTGTTGTTGCAGGAAGATTTGACTGAACCCCAGATGTGTCTCGTGTCCGACCTTTACAGACAGACCATACACATGGGACATCTGAACCGCAACCTGCTTCTGCTTGCGAAAATAGAAAATGCACAATATACCGCTACGGAAGATGTCGATATAGCCGTTTTGCTTTCCGAAATGCAGTCGCTTTCCGATGTGTTGCAGAATGGGGCGACTCTGCGTGTTGACGATCGCCGGACAGACCGTCATGCAATGATCCGCGCCAATGCCGTTCTTCTGGAGTGTCTGTTGAAAAATCTTATAGTTAATGCCATACGCCATATGGCATCCGGAAGCGAGGTGGAAGTTGTCATGACCGATGATGGCATCGCGGTCAGCAATGAGTCTGTTGATGGGACTCCGCTGGATGCGGACACATTGTTTCGTCGTTTCCATTCCGGGGATGTGCGGCAAAAAGGCAATGGGCTGGGACTTGCCATTGTCAAGGCGATTTGCGATCTGCATGAATGGACGGTTGAATACCGGTTTGAATCCGGCCGACATTGTTTTTCCATCTGTTTCCCATGCAAAAAGGATTGATATCTATCCAATATAGATTGTGTCATTTCTTTGAGCTGATTCGCTAAAGATTCCTTCACCAACGAGACGTTGCGAATTTATTGCGCCACTACCAATTACTGAAAATATTTGAGAACGAGAGTATAGCCGCGAAAGAAAAACCATTGCATATTTTGCAGTGTGAAAAAGATTGGCTAACTTCGTACCGAAATATTTGAAAAATTTCGGTACTAATAAATGTTAAATGAATAGCGCAAAGCGAGGAAATATTAAACATACAGTTATGAAGAATATAAATGAGAGCCAGCCTCATTCAATATTCTTCATATCGGATTATACCGATTTGGGGGCGGCTGAAACAATCAGAAAAATCTTGTATGAGGCAACGATAAATGGGATTCTTGAAAAAGCCGGGCACGGCATTTATATCAAACCAAAAGTTTCCAGATTCGGAAATGTTCCTGTCCCTCTCGAAAAAATTGCGCGAGAGATAGCCGACCGGGATAAATGTGAGATATTGCCGATAGGGAGTAGCGCGGCAAATCTAATAGGACTGTCAACACAGGTGCCTATGAATTTATCGTATATTACGACAGGGTCAACACGAACGATAAAAATTGGGGAAAGGAAAATTTCTTTTCGCCATGCCTCTCCAAAAAATTTCGCTGCAAAAGGTCGAGTAGTGCCCCTGCTGATACAGGGTCTGAGAGAAATAGGAGAAGATAATATATCGGGAGTCGAGTATGAGACAATCAGGCGGTTTATCGACAAACAGCAAGACCCATATCTTCATGAAGATTTACAACTTGCACCGGCATGGATTCAAAGAATAATGAAAAAACTGATGCAACAATGAAACATTGGCAACAATTAAGCATAGAAGAACGCCTCGATGTCCTTGATATAACATCTGCAAAAACGCATCTGCCACAGTTGGCAGTAGAAAAAGACTGGTGGGTTACAATGGTTCTTAAAGCATTGTCAACCACACGCCATTTCAACTTGATGTCTTTCAAAGGAGGTACATCATTATCAAAGGGGTGGAACTTGATTAACCGTTTCAGTGAAGATATAGACATTGCCATGCGTCGCGAGGGTATATTCGGCATATCCTCAATGTCTGGCAATCAGTTGGCTAAAGTAAGACGTGCGGCTCGCCATTATGTCGTGCGAGAATTACCCGGCGAGATAGCAGATGCTCTCAACGGAATGGGTATTATCGACTTCAGCGTTGATCCGGAGCTGACAAGAATGGACAAAGATGGTAATACAATCGAACTGCGGGCAACAACCCATCCATCAACAATCTTCGTCCGTTATAAATCAATTCTGCCGGATGAATCGGAGTATATAGAGCCAACGGTTAAAATTGAAATAAGCTGTCTGTCAATGGATGAGCCTGTGGAGGAAAAAACACTACGGAGTTTTATGGCGGATGTTCTTAAAGAGGAAGAAGATATAGAGGTGCGGTTTCCCACGGTCGTGCCGACCCGAACTTTTCTTGAAAAGATATTTCTGTTGCACGAGGAATTTCAAAAGGAGAATCCTCGAAGCAAGCGAATGAGTCGCCATCTCTATGATATTGAAAAGATTATGGATACTGACTTTGGCAAATCCATAGCAGATAGAGATCTTTATGACAGTGTAGTGAAACACCGCTCTGTTTTCAATAAGGTGGAAGGTATTAACTATGACTTGCATAATCCGTTCACATTGTCATTTATACCACCTGAATCAATAATGAAAGAATGGGAAAAGGACTATCAATCAATGCAGAATCACTTCATATATGAAGATCGGAGTCTTTCGTTTGATGAA
Organism: uncultured Bacteroides sp.; assembly: GCA_964438665.1. Classification (GTDB taxonomy): domain Bacteria; phylum Bacteroidota; class Bacteroidia; order Bacteroidales; family Muribaculaceae; genus Paramuribaculum. The sequence goes on along the minus strand of CAYTLU010000295.1, from coordinate 5,787 downwards.
CTCCTTCAACGGCTGAAAGAACTGACGGCAAGAATAAGGAATTTATAAAACGCCGCTCCTCGACAGCGAAAAGGTATCCATCGGAGTCGCTTCCGGTTGCTTCCGACTTTTCAAGTTGTCTTTAATTTTGCTATTGGAAATGTGGTGATTTGCACAAATTGGGGTTAATCGGGTTGTAGCTTTGTGGTATAATTACATTTGTATCACATTAAAAAACTCTGAAACGATGGAAAATACCCTTTATTGCAATGACAGTTTCACATTTCATGCTTCTTGGATTAAGGCCATGCAGTTCATTAAGTCGCAGTCCGTGCGCAACCGCCTTGTTGCCGCTATTGTGGAATATGGCTTGACCCGCGTTCATACTCCGATCGGCAATCCGGTGGCAGATGCAATCTTCTGCCTCGTTATTGACCGGATTGACCGCGAATCGCCTCGCGCCGGCGAAAAATCCGATAACTCAGACTCAACTCCGGACACGGAAAGCACCGTAGAGGAATGTCTCGTAGAAGAAAGCTCCGTAGAAGAATATTCCGCAGCAGCAGATGCAGACGGTCTGCCATGCGCTCCGCAGTGTGACAGCCTGAAGGCAGACCCTCTGCCTGATGAAGCTCCTGTTTGTGGCGACAGTAACCCATCTCAAAAGGTTAACGGAGCTAGTGGAATCAGGCGAAAACTGAAATCAAGAAATGAAAAGCGCAGTGCGCGTAGCCGGAAGCATCGCCGGTAGATTGTGGCGATGACTCCTCGTGTCATAAATCGTGATTTATTAGGATCGATCAGTCGTCAGGCAGATATTTTGTGATGGGGATGGCTCCGGTCATGGCTTCATAGGCGTTGAATGCCAAAGCGTCAAGCTCATCTTCTCCGGCTCTGACCACTATCGGCGCAATCCATTCGATCCACTTTTTAATCCCTTTCACACAGTAGTCGCTGTGGGCTATGCCGCCGGTGATTATTATGGCGTCAACCTTGCCGCGCAAGGCAACAGCTCTTGCTCCTACCTCTTTCCCGACAGAATAGAGCATCGCATTCAGCACACTGCGATAGGGTTCGCGTCCGAGGGCTGCCTGTTCGGCGATTTTGGCAACATCAGTAGTGTTAAGTATTGCCGAAAGTCCGCCTTTGCCGTTGAGCATTCGTTTGACTTCCTGAAGCGTATATCGTCCGCTGAAGCATAGCTCCACGAGCTGATTGGCCGGAAGCGATCCGGCGCGTTCGGGGCTGAACGGACCATCGCCGTTGAGCGCATTGTTGACATCGATAACCTTCCCTTTTCTGTGCGCTCCAACCGAGATGCCTCCGCCAAGATGCACAAGGATAAGATTGAGATCTTCATATCGGCGGCCTACCGACCAGGCGTAGCGTCGGGCAACGGCTTTGGTGTTAAGCGCATGGAACACGGAGCGACGGCGTATCAGTGGCAGTCCGGTGATTTTTGCTTCGGGAATCATCTCATCGACAACTTCCGGATCGGCGATATATGCCGGGCAACCGATCTCCTTTGCCATATCTGATGCGATAAGGCCGCCAAGGTTGCATGCATGCTCCAGATCGGCATTGCGCAAGTCGCGGATCATTTTGCTGCCTACCTTATATACTCCTGACGGGGTCGGCTTGACAAGCCCTCCGCGAGCTATTATGACATCGAACTTCAATTCCAGTCCGGCTTCTTTCAGCACATCAATCGTGGTCTGTTTGCGCATGTCGAGTTGATCTATGACATGAGCAAAGTCATTCAGTTGATCTGATGGATGGTGGACGGTGTGCTTCCAATGAAGTTCTCGGTCGTTATAGACAGCTAATTTTGTTGAGGTCGAACCGGGATTGATGACAAGTATTTTCATGACTGGGCAATGCAGGCTAATGCTAAACTGTAGAATTTTGACTCGGCGGAATCTGCTCTTGACGGAATTACGATTGGGGCTGATGCACCACAGATTATTCCGGCCATTGTAGCTTGTCCGAAGAGCGATATGCTTTTATAGAAAGTGTTGGCGGCCACTAGGTCGGGAAATATTAGCAGGTCGGCTTGTCCGGCTATTGGCGATGTTATATGTTTGATCCGTGCGCTCCGGCTGTCGCATGCGGCCTTGACATCCATCGGCCCATCGACAATCACGTTGTCTCCGAAATCTCCCTCGTCGGCCATCTGCTTCAGTTGTTTGTAGAATACAGTGTGCCGATACTTCGGATTGGATTTCTCCGTGAAATGGATCAATGCCACTTTGGGCGTTTCGATGTTTAGTTTGCGGAGCAGAGCCACGTCATAGTCGATCATTGCCTTTAACTGTGGCAATTCGGGGAGCGGTATGACGGCGGCATCGGAGAAGAACAGCAGTTTGTTATAGGCCGGGAGCTGCGCGGCTGAGACATGCGTCAGAATGTTTCCCGCAGGCAGAAGGCCGGTTTCTTTATTGAGTACGGCACGGAGAAGATTGTCTGTGTTTATTGTCCCTTTCATAACCACATCGGCGTTTCCTTTGCGCACTTCAGCAACGGCTGCCGCCGCTGCTTCATCGACTCCGGCGGTTTCTATTATGCCGACGCGTTCGTTGTAGGTTTCGCTTAGCCGTGTGGCCCACGGCGACGGCTCAGAGCATACAAGGGTGAAAACCGCCAGGTCAAATTGCAGACAACGCTCAACGACCGATTGCGTGTGCTGGTCATGTGGAGATACAATTGCGACTCTCCGCCGGGGCGTGATCGAGGAAAAGAGATTCTGAAGATCTGAAAATGACTTGATGGGTTTCATTGCAAGGTAACTTTCTGCAAAGTTCGTAATATTTGGGTTTAAAACAACACCCGAGTTGTTAAAGTAGGCTAAACGGTGCGGATCTGTGTATTCCATTAAAGTTAAAGCCCGGCTATTGTCGGGCTTCTAGTGAGGTACCTAGCAGAATCGAACTGCTGTAAACGGTTTTGCAGACCGGTGCCTAACCACTCGGCCAAGGTACCATTTGTGGTTTTGTGACTGCAAAGATATTGCTTTTATTTTAATCTGGCAAATACTCGGATGGTAAATTTTTTTATTTTTTAGCGAGTGGCCTTGGCTTGGGCGGAGCGTGATCTCTTTTTTGATTTGTTGCGCTTTGAAGCGAATGATGATTTTTTTGATCTGCTCTTGATGGACTTTCCCTTTTTGTGCTTTGCTCCATGCGAAAGACCGGCATAAGCCGAACGTGCCTTGGAGGTGATATCGAAGTTTTTTGCAACCGGACGCCCCGGATCGTTAAGGGAATGAGACAAGAGCCAGTCGTAGGATTGTTGCAGATAGAAAAATCTGGCGGGCTGCGAATGATTCATGCCTTTAACGCGGTCATAGATCAGTCGCGGGGTGGACTGGTCGGCCGCGCGCATTGAATTTACCACTTTGTCGCTCTCTTTCACCGAGACAGCACGGTCGGCAGTGCCATGCACAATCCAGAGCGGCACTTTGTTAAGTTCGGCTATGTTTTTAGCCGTTCCGCCTCCGCAAAATGACATTGCTGCCGCAATGCGGTCAGGGTAGGTTGCTGCAACATCAATCGCTCCATATCCGCCCAGACTCATGCCCATGACATAGACGCGCGAACTGTCGGCAGGATTGTTTTCAAGCACCCAGTCAACAATCTTCATCACTTTTGAGGGCGACCATGACCCACCGGGATTCTGCGGCGCAACGACAAAGGCGTCAATCTTGCGTCCGCGGTCGATGGCATCGATCGTTCCATAATGGCGCACGCGTTCAAGATTGTTACCGCATAGGCTTGCTCCGTGAAGGAATATTATTATGGGTTTCGGATTCTCGGATGATATGGAATCCGGCTGATAGAACCAGAAGTTGTATGCCCCGCTGACCGTGCCTTTTTTCGCTTCTACTTTGGAGGCTGTGGCTGTGGCGGAGAATATTGTCGCTATGAGGAGAACTAATGTAAAGCGTAGTTGTTTCATTTTATTGATATTTTGAAGATTGTGTTGCCTCGTGAACCAACAACAAGCTGATTGCCGATAACTATGGGTGATGACTCAAAGTTGTTTCCAATGGATTTGCGGACTATTATTTTGCCATCGATGCCGTTTATCAGATAGGCCCTTCCGGAGCAATCGCCGGTGAACACATATTGATTTCCGTCTTTGTCGAGGAATCCGACAGGTGATGACCACGCATAATAATGTAGGGGGGTGGTGTATTCGGTCTTTCCTGTTTTCCGGTTCATGGCTAGGAAAGAACCATTCTGGCCGTCAGTGTTGTTGACCACATTTGCGAAAATGAGATGGGAGCAATTGCCGCGCCCGAGAAGGGCTGTGGCGTAGAAGCCGCCGTCAAAATGCTTCTCGCCCACGTTTGCGCGTCGAGCCGGAGTCTTGTTAATCCAGATTTCTTTCCCGGTCAGTGCGTTGAGTTTGACAAACGCAGCCTCGGTCACGCCGCTGTGTTCAACCTCGCATCCGGCGTAGATAAACACGCCATCGTTTTCCTCTGCAACTATTGGGGTGCCGTCTGTGTCATCCGGCAATTTGTAGTGCCATACAGGTTGAAGGGTGTTGAGATTGACGCAAAGGATGTTGCCGTGGTTGTCGGCTGTGTATCCATAGTTGCGATAGACCGCCATTGACGCTTCCATGCCCGGTGCTGACCCGGCGCAGGTGTAGCGGAGCGTGGAGTGGAGTTTGAGACGTCCGGCCTCAATAATATATTTATATAGAGTTCCGTTCTCTCCGGGGCGGAACAGGAACTGACCGACTCTGACAGGAGAAGAATCGTATGCCTCCCAACGGCGTTGGGCTTTTGGGTCAGCACCGAAAAAGTGAGTTATATCGTGCTTGTACAGATCTATTACGAGCGCGCCGACCGGTTTGTGGGCCGACAATCCTTGGCCTACGTATAGGTTGCCGTTCAGGGTCGGGTCGAGAGAAATAGTCCCTTTGATGGGGTTGCCGGTGTTGATTGCCTGACGCGAAGCCTTGCCGGTAGCGAAGTCAATGAAATATACGCGTCCGGAAAGTGAACCGACCATGATTTCTTCTTTTGCATTGGAGATTCCATGCTTGGCAAAACGGCTCATGCAACTGTCCGGCCAATTGACATAAAGCGGTTGTCCGGTCCATCCTGTTCCGCCTCCCCATGTACCGTATTTGGTTGGAGTGTAGTCCTCATCTGTCAAAAAACGCCAGTCAACGGTTATCTCGCTTGGCTTTGAAGGCAGTGTGCCGTTGAAATCGGCATCGCGCCGCGACCCGCAACGGAATGTGAACGCTCCCGATGCATTCGTGTATAGATCTTCCAGAGAGTTTAATTTTCCTGAGACGGCAGTATCGGCAATTTCAATGCGGACGTTGACGGCCTTGGCCGATTGGTATGCCGTGTCAGGCAATTCGGCAATGGCCGCTTTCACATCATTGGCCGTATCGGTCATGATGCTGTCTCTGCTGTCTGACGATGTGCGTGTGCCTCCGGAGCATGAGACGCTGAGGAGAGTTAGTAATATGCTAAAAATGGTTAAATATATTTTTTGCACTTTGTCTGGTATTGTCATGTCCTACATTTGGCGGACCGGTTTTCTTCAAGCCCGGTTTTTGACTTGATTATCCGATGCAAAGATAGCGCAATTAAGGCAAAGGACAAAATGCACAACCGGCGCTGATGTGTGCAGTGTTGATTATTAATCTATTGCATCGGCTGAATGGATCTGTCTGTAACTACCTGACAGATGTGTGCGTATGTCTGGTGTATAAAAACGCCGAAGCTGAAAGCAACGGCTTTGCCGCTGAGCCACTCTTTGTATAATGTTGACGTATTTTAAC
>CAYTLU010000294.1:0-10976 GCA_964438665.1 uncultured Bacteroides sp. | reverse complement strand
AATGAGCCGTTTCCCTCCGGATTCATGTATGAGCATGTCAATGCCGATCCATCCGGAATATAGATTTCCGACAACGGCTGTCAAAGCATCTTCGAGGGGACTGATAAAGGCTTCGTAGCCAGAGCCTATTTGCCGGGCGATTTCTGTTTGAGAGGCAACCAGATTGCCGTTGTAGAATCCATGACCGTCTGTGGCAAACATCGAGAGACCGCGATATCGGACATGACCGTCTGCGGCATGAAACAGCATTGCGAAATCGCGCAGCCGGTTGTAGCGCGGTTCGATGGTGACGCTTCCCTGCCGGCGTATCATTCCCCTGACGTAGCCTTCAAAAGTGGCGCGAGGTGCAGCGTTGGAATAGATCACGCCTCGTCCGCTTGATGACCACGGCAATTTTACTACAGCATCCGCCCAACGATCAACGGCCAGCATCGCATCCTGAACGGAGAAAGCCTCGACCGGCATTACGGACTCGCGGGTTGACAACCGCCGATGCACTTCTATCGCTGTGCGGCGATGGCTTAACGCACGGATTGTCTCGATGTCGGAATCTGACGGAAGCAAGGCGCAATCAACCCCGACATTCTCGAAAAACCGGCGAGTGTATGCGCTCCAACCCCAAGGGTCGGGACGTAGCCCTGCGGGCGCATCGGAAACGATCTCGCCGTTTAGCTGGTACGTTGATTTTATCATCATCGCTTTTTCAGCGATTTCAGGATCGGGAATCAGAACCGCATCTCCATCCTCTGCCCACCAAAGAGGGAGCGGCGCGCCGGTGCGCCGCACAGCCAGTGCTCCCGCAGGAGGCGTGAAAGAAGCTTTTCCATCGGCAAGAGCAAGGTCATTTTCCGGGTTGAAAAGATGCAGTGAGGCCATGAGAATGTTGTCTTGACAGTGCAAAATTAATGAATTTGCGGAAATGCAGAGACGATGTCGGCGAAATCCGGCTATTAAGCGATGCAATAATTGGATTGAGCATGCGTTATTTAATATGATATGCACCGACTTAATTACATACTTCTCGGAATCATAGCAATGCTGACGGCAATGCCGATGTCAGCCCAGCGGCTCAATGACAAGCTGATGAACCGTCCGTATGCTGACATGCGGCGCTGGCATCTGGGTTTTTCGGTCGGCTTGCACACACAGGATCTGAATTTTACACACAACGGCTTCACGACAGACAATGGGGAGACATGGTTCATGGAGCAGCCTTCGTTTTCTCCGGGCTTCTGTGTCAACGGCCTGGTTGATTTCAGGCTCAATGACTATTTCAGTGTCAGACTGTCGCCGGGATTGTATTTCGGCAACCGTGAAGTTAAGATGATAGATACCACCAACGGCGGAGAGGCGAAGCAGAATCTGCGCTCGGTGTTCGTTGTAGCTCCGATTGACGTCAAATATGCCGCATTGCGCTACCGCAATTCGCGTCCGTATCTGACGGCCGGAGTCATGCCGGTGTTTGACGTGTCAAAAAAACGGAGTGATTACCTGAAGCTCAAGACCTCGGACGTGTATCTGACCGTCGGCCTCGGGTGTGATTTCTATCTTCCGTTCTTTAAACTCAATCCGGAGATCAAATTCTGTTTCGGGCTTACAGATGTCATCCAGCATGACCGTCCGGATCTTGTTGATGATCCCGAACGCATGAAAATCACGCAATCGTTGAAGAAAGCCACATCGCAGATGGTGGTTCTTACATTTTATTTTGAATGAAAACATCCGTTATCAGATATATCTCGTTGGCAGCCGCCGCACTGACGGTCATGTTTGGCCGCCCATCGGATGTCAGCGCACAGACTGATGCCCAGTTCACGCAATATTTCGAAGCACCGTCAGTCTATAATCCTGCATCGATCGGCCAACAGGATGGAATCCGGGTCAGAGCAGGAGGACGTCTGCAATGGGTTGGCATAGACAATGCTCCCAAGAGCTTTATTCTGACCGGAGATATGCCATTGAAGCTCTTCGGCAAGCGGTTTGGAGTCGGGTTGATGGCCCAACAAGAGAGCGCGGGTCTGTTCAGCAACATTTTAGTCGGGGTACAGGCGGCATACAAGCAGAAATTGTTCAAGGGCATGCTGACCGCGGCAGTTCAAATCGGCTTTGCCAATGATGTGTTTAAAGGCTCTGAAGTGTTTATTCCTGACGATGACGACTATCATGAGGCCACAGACGAGGCTATTCCGAACACAGACGTGTCAGGCAATGCTCTGGATATCGGTCTCGGTGTCCACTATACACACAAATGGTTCTGGGCTGGAGTGTCATGCACGCATATCAATGCTCCGACCATAACATTTTCCGATGAAAATGGAATAAGCGGAGGCACGTCGGGCGGCACGTCCGGAGGGAGCGGCACGACAAATACAACTGCTAAAAATTATGAATTCAAGCTCGGCAGAACTCTCTATTTCATGGCAGGCAGCAATATTCCGATAAAAAATACGTTATTTGAAGTGTTGCCGTCCGTATTGGTAAAGACAGATTTTACCTTCACCAGAATAGAGGTTACCGGACGAGTAAGATATAGGAAATTTTTGACCGCAGGTATAGGATACCGACATGATGATGCCGTCAGTGCAATTCTTGGAGCTGAATTCAAGGGCTTTTTTCTGGGATATAGCTATGATTATCCAATCACGGAAATATCCAAGGCCAGCCACGGAAGTCATGAACTGGTGTTGGGCTATACGGTAAAATTAGACCTGAATGGGAAAAACAATAATAAACACAAGAGTATTCGCATAATGTAAGATATGAAAAAGCTGACTATTTATTCACTGATGACTTTGTCGCTGTTCATGATGGCAGGTTGCGCATCCGGTCCGCGAAACGCCTCCGGCGGCGAGGTGACAGGCGTTGGGGCAACATCCTGGACAGAGCCAACACCATACGGCATGGTTCTGGTGAGCCGAGGCTCTATAATCGCCGGGCCTCAGGAGGCAGACAGCGCATGGAATCTGCGTGCCGATGCGCGTGGCATGTCGGTCGATGCATTCTGGATGGACGAGACAGAGGTGACCAATTCAAAATACAAGCAGTTTGTGTTTTGGGTTCGCGATTCCATCATCCGTGAGCGTCTGGCCGATCCGGCATATGGCGGCAATGAGGAATTCAAGATAGAGGAGGATCGCGAGGGCAATCCGATCAAGCCATATCTCAACTGGAGCAAGCCAATCCCCTGGCGCAATCCCAATGAAGACGAGGCGCGCGCTATCGAGAGTATCTATCGCATAAATCCGATCACCGGAATGCGAGAGCTGGATACGGAACAGCTAAACTACCGTTATGAAATCTACAACCATACGGAGGCGGCCAAACGCAAGCATCGTCTAAATCCGGCACGGCGAGATTATAATACGGACCATCCGGTTCCGACCGATGTCCCTTTGATCTCAAAAGACACGGCATATATCGATGACAACGGAGCGATAGTGCGTAGCACGGTTACGCGCGGGCTTACCGGCGATTATGATTTTGTGAACACATATATCGTGAATATCTATCCCGATACAACGGTGTGGGTCAATGATTTTGAGAATGCATACAATGAGCCGTACGTCAGAATGTATTTCAGTCATGGCGGATATAATGAGTATCCGGTGGTGGGAGTCAGCTGGGAACAGGCCAACGCTTTTGCCAACTGGCGCACCGAATATCTGAGACGCTCGCTGGGTGGCAACGGAGTCTATATAGAGCCTTACCGTCTGCCAACGGAAGCGGAATGGGAATTTGCGGCGCGCGCCGGATATAGCGACAGTAAATATCCCTGGCTCGGAGATCTGCCACTGACAGAAGAGAAAGGCTGTTTCTATGCCAATTTCAAGCCGCAGGAAGGCAACTACGTGCAGGACGGACATCTGATAACATCGAGAGTCGGGACATATTCGCCAAACGATTTCGGGCTTTATGATATGGCCGGCAATGTCAGCGAATGGACGTCAACCGCCTATACGGAGAGCGTCAGCAAACTGACTTCCGACATGAATCCGGAATACCGCTATGATGCAGCGAAGGAAGATCCCTATAAAATGAAGCGTAAGATAGTGCGCGGCGGATCGTGGAAAGATGTTGCCCACAACATACGTTCGGATATCCGCATGTGGGAATACCAGAATGAGCAGCGATCATATATCGGCTTCCGTTGCGTCCGCACTCAGATAGGTTTTGCCAGAGGTAATAAAATTAAGAAATAAACGGTTTTACAACATTCCAACATAGAGCAATGGGAAAAATAAAAAAATATAAAAACCGCATCGAACGTTTCCTCTCCGGCGAGAGCGGCCAGCGTTTCTTTAACTTTGCTTACAGTATCGGTGCTGCTATCGTGATCTGGGGTGCGCTTTTCAAGATTCTGCACCTTCCGGGAGGCAATACCCTTCTATCAATCGGTATGGGCACCGAGGTGTTGATGTTTATCCTTACGGCATTTGACCGTCCGCCGAGAGAATACAATTGGGAAGAGGTGTTTCCGGTGCTAGATTCGAAGAACCCGGAAGACCGTCCGGATTTCGCTTCGGGCGAAGGCATTACCATTGTAGGCGGCGGTGCGGCATCAGCCGGGACATCAGTCGCTTCCCAACCGTTGTCGGTTTCGTCTCCCGCAATGGATCTGCGTGAAGCCTTGGCCAACGGAGATCTGAATGGAGTGTCGGAGCAGTATATGACTCAAATGGCCGGAATCACCGAACAGATGAGCCGTCTGCACGCAACGACAGAAGCCTTGAACAATGTGTCAGAGACATTGCTGGAAAGCTATCGCGCCATTACGGAAAATTCTGAAAATATCACGGCGAGCTCTACCGGTTATGTAGAGCAGATGCAAAACCTCAACAGAAACATATCCGGACTTAACACAATATACGAAATTCAGCTTAAGAGCGTTTCATCGCAGCTGGATGCGATTGACCGAGTCAACCGCGGAATCAAGGATATCTGCGCAATGTATGAAAACACTGCCGGAGCAAGCCGCCGATATTGTGAAGAGAGTGAGAAGATGGGGCAGTATATGGCTCAGCTCAATCAGATTTATGCCAAGATGCTGCATGCCATGACTGTCAATCTACATTCACCCGGAGTTGCAACGCCTGGAGAAAGCAGTGTCGAACCGGCGGATGACATCGAAACACCCTCCCGGTCGTGATAAACGGTTAATAAATGAAGGTATAACGATAAGAGAAATATGGCTCAATCAAACACCCGACTGTCGCCGCGTCAGAAAATGATCAATCTGATGTATATCGTGCTGACTGCTATGCTTGCTCTAAATGTGTCGAGTGACGTTCTCGATGGCTTTACGCAGGTGCATGACGGATTGTCGCGGACAAATGTGACGGTGAGCGAGCGTAACGATGTCCTTTACGGACAGTTGAAAGCTTATGCCGAACAAAACCCTCAGTTGGGTCAACCGACATTTGAAACGGCAATGGATGTGCGGAAACGGTCGCAGCGCATGTTTGAAATTGTCGATTCATTTAAAACAGCAATCATCATAAAGGCTGACGGCGTTCCCAATACGCCCGACAATCTTCAAAACCGTGATGATCTGGAAGCGGCATCGGTGGTGATGTTGAATCCGACAACGCGGCATGGCGAAGAGCTGCGCAATAAAATTGACAGGTTTCGGTCATTTATTCAGGAAATAGTTGTTGATTCTGTCAAGAGAAAGAATATAGAACAGGCACTATCGACCGCACCATTCAAACGTCCGGGCATAATGGCGGCGCAGACATGGGAAGAATCGAAATTTGACAATCAGCCGGCCGTGGCCGCGGTGACGCTTCTGACAAAACTACAGAATGATATCCGTTATGCCGAGGGCGAGGCCATGTCAACGCTTGTGGCGCGTGTGAGCGATGTCGATAAAGGCGATATGCGAATCAATGAGATCAGTGCATTCGTTGTTCCACAATCGCGTATGGTTATGCGCGGAGGGCGGTATTCCGCTGACATATTGCTGGCGGCAGTCGATACTACGGCGCGCCCGACGGTGTATGTCAACGATAAAGTGATTCCCGGGGGACGATATGAATTCAATCCGTCATCGACAGGAACGTTTGACTATTCCGGTTACATAGAAGTGCCACACATCGACGGTACGGTCTCACGCCATCCTTTCACCACGCAATATACGGTGTTTGAACCGGCCGCAACCGTATCGGCAACAATGATGAATGTATTGTATGCCGGCATCAATAACCCGATATCAATTTCAGTGCCCGGCGTTCCGATGTCGGATGTCAGTGCATCGATGACCAACGGCACGCTGTCGCGCGATGGCAACCATTGGGTAGCCAGAGTGTCGGCAATAGGCGCAGAAGCTGTGGTTTCAGTGACAGCAATGGTCGATGGCCGTTCGCAAGTGGTCGGCACTACATCGTTTAAGATTCGCAAACTGCCTGATCCGGACGCTTTTATTGTGCTTGGCTCAGACCGGTTTAAAGGAGGAAATGCTCTGTCGAAGTCGCAGTTGATGGGCGCGCAGAAGGTTGGCGCGGCAATAGACGACGGCCTGCTTGATATAGAATTCCGTGTGCTTGGATTTGAGACTGTTTTCATAGATTCGCAGGGCGATGCCTCAGTCTTGATCAGCGATGGCGGCAATTTCTCTCCGCAGCAGAAGAGCCGATTCCGGAGTCTTGTTCCGGGGCGTGCGCGATTCTTCATCACACGAATCCGGGCAGTCGGTCCGGATGGCGTTGACCGACAGTTGAGTCCGATTGAAATCAGGGTGAAATAATAAACAGAAGGAGTAAACAAGATATTTCAATATAGCAATGAGACAAATAATACGTATAGCACTTGTAGCGGCAGCTATATTCGCGATAGCACTTCCGGCGTTGGCACAGGACGAATCGAGAAGCTCGGCAACAATGCGCCGTGGCACGCGAGGCAAGCGCAATCAGGAGCAGTCCAATGGTGTCAGCACCCGCATGCAGCAGCGTCTGCAAAAAGATCCGGTTTCGGATTCGGAGTTGTCATGGATGAAGGTGATATATCGTTCGCTTGATCTGAACAAGTCGGAAAATGCTCCGCTCTATTTCCCGGAGCAACCAGTTGATGGAAATGAAAGCCTTTTCCGTATAATTATGCGTCTGCTTGCAAACAATCAGCTGCCGGTCTATGAATATCTTGACGGCAGAGAGGTGTTCACCGATGAACATCGATTGAAAGCCAAGGATGTTCTGGACCGTTATCACATCTATTATCAGGAAGCAAAAGGCAGCAGCGAACGCAATCCTAAATTTGAGATTCATGAGAGTGATATCCCGGCTACGGAAGTCCTCACTTATTATATTGTCGAGAAATGGGAGTTTGACACCCGCACCAACCGGATGCGTTCACATGTGGAGGCTGTATGTCCGGTGCTTCATCGCTCAGATGATTATGGAATGGAGGCGTTGAAATATCCGATGTTTTGGGTGAAATATGATGATTTGCGTCCATATCTTTCCACTCAGAATATTTTTACCTCAGATTACAACAATCTGCCATCTTGCACTTATGACGATTATTTCCAGATGGCTCTTTATGACGGCGACATATACAAGACCCGCAATCTGCGTAACCGCTCCATGCGCCAGCTTTATCCGAATCCTGACGACATGAAGCATGCACAGGACAGTATTCAGAAAGAACTTGATTCTTTTGAAAAGAAACTTTGGGTTCCATCGCTTGAAGAACTGGAGGCTAAGCGCGAGAAAGAGCTGAAGAAACTTGAGGCAGCTGCAGCTGACGGCGAAGAACAGTCGGTAGATGAAGACTCGGAGTCGAAGGAGGATAAGCCTAAGGTGACAACGCGTAGAGGGCAGAAAAGCGACAAGAAGGCAACTCCGGCAAAAGTAAAGCGCGGGAAGTCGAAAAAGAGCGTGAAAGCACCGAAGACCAATTCTGCTCCGCGCCGCAGCGTCAGAGACAGGAAGCGTTAGAGAAAAGAATGGCGGAATCTATCTCCGTAAGCGTTTTACATACCCAATATTGCCGCAGGTGCTATGCCTAAGATAGTACATAATGCACGTGCAATCCGCAATGACGGTTCCGCTCGACCATTAATATAATCATTTACTCTTGATGGGCTAACGCCAAGCTCTTTTGCTAGCTGCTTTTGGGTTATCCCTCTCTCTTCTATTGAAAGACTGATTAATTCGCCTATTGTAGGTTTTTCTATAGGATAATGAACTTTCTCATAGGTTTCAACTACATCGGAGACAATAGCCAATTCAATCGCGCTTGCTTCCGTAGCTGAAGTTTCATCGGTTACGAGAGGTAATAGCTCTTCTATACGATTGAGTGCATATTCATATTGGAGTTTTGAGATTTCCATATTCCATTTACTTTATATAGTTGAACAATCTATTTTGTCATATTCTTTATGTGAGCCAACAAATCGTATAAAAATCCTACCTATAGTAAATTTTATAACTACGACTAATCTGTATCTGTTCCCTCTTATATTAAAAACATAGTGTTGATTTCCAATATAATCAGTTGAAGGAAAATCTTCCTTTATATCAGAAATATTATGCCATTCCGCATGTATGGCAATGTCATACCATCGTTCCAATGCAACTCTTGAATCTTCCATTCCCGGAGTTTCATAGAATTCTTTTAGTTTTCTGTGAGATATTATATGCATAATATTCGTTTCACTGCAAAGTTAGTGATAAATTCCGGAATGCAAAATATTTTGCGTGAATAATTTTGTCATTCAGAATTTGAGGATTGGCGATGTAGCCTGTTTTCTAGCATGGTGGTGAATTGATAGTTTTTCAGACCCCATTTAGGATATATCAGCATGTCGGGGGGAGCTTGTGAGATAAACCGCTCTACCGTAATGTCGGGACGGAGCGTCCGGAGTATCTCAACACACAGGTCGGCGTAGGTTTCCGGCGAGAACTTGATGAAATCGTCAAATCCGTCATTGACCATTCCGGCGAGAGTCGTGTTTTTGATTATTTGCAGTTGATGGAATTTTACGGTGTTGACAGGGAGAGCATTAACTCTTTCGATGGTTTTCATTATGTCGTTGCGCTGTTCGCCCGGGAGTCCCAATATCAAATGCAGCCCGACCGGAATTCCGGCATCAGCCGTGCGGGTGACGGCATCGACGGTGTCGGCCCACGTATGGCATCTGTTGATTAGCCGCAGAGTGCGGTCATTGGCGCTTTCAGCTCCGTATTCAATCATTATGAAATGATTGTCGGCCAATGTCTGAAGCGCATCTAGGAGTGATTGCGGCATGCAGTCGGGTCTGGTGCCGATTATCAGGCCATCCACTTTCTCTTGGGCGAGAGCCTCGCGATACATCTCCATCAGTTGGCTGACAGGCGCATTTGTCGAGGTGTAGCTTTGGAAATATGCGATATAATGCATGTCGGGATATTTCCGGCTGAAAAATTCTTTTCCGCGGCGGATCTGTTCGATAACAGACGAAGCTGTCATCGCGTATTCAGGGGTGAAAGATGCGTTATTGCAGTAGATGCATCCGCCATGTCCTTTTTCCCCATTGCGGTTCGGGCAGATAAATCCGGCGTTGACCGTTATTTTCTGAATCTTGCCGGGCAGATAAGCGGCGATGAAAGCGGAAAACGAGTGGAGCATCAAAGGCGGGTTGTTTTGTTCAGCAGATAACAGTCAAGAATCACCATTGCTGTCATGGCTTCGACAATCGGTATGGCGCGTGGCACAACGCAGGGATCATGCCGCCCGCGGGCATGAAGAATCATCGGGTTGCCGCTGCCGGTTATGGTGGGCACATCCTGCAACAGTGTTGCTACAGGCTTGAATGCAACCCGAAAATAGATATCCTCTCCATTGGATATGCCACCCTGAATGCCTCCGGAATGATTGGCCGATGTGCGGATACGGCCATCCGCTCCCATAAAGAACGGATCGATCATTTCGCTGCCACGCTTGGCGCATCCGTCAAAGCCCATGCCGTATTCAAATCCTTTCGCCGCATTTATTGACATCATCGCAGCGCCCAGCCGCGACTGGAGTTTGCCGAATACAGGTTCGCCGAGTCCGGGCGGGCATCCCTTGATTACGCATGAGACAATACCTCCAATAGTGTCTCCTTCGGACATCACATGGTTTATGAGCTCAATCATGCGTGTGGCCGCGGATTCTTCGGGACATCTTACCGGATTCGTGTCAATTTTTTCAGGGTCGATCTCGGTGTATGGGATTGAAAGAGCGATATTGCCTATCTGTGATGTGTAAGCGTATATTTTGATACCCAGCGAAGAAAGCGCCTGAGCAGCCAATTCCCCGCCAACCAAGCGCGAAGCTGTTTCGCGGGCCGATGAGCGTCCGCCGCCGCGATAGTCGCGCAGACCGTATTTAGCAGTGTAAGTGTAGTCGGCGTGTGATGGGCGGAATGTGTCGGCGATTCCGGAATAGTCATCTGAGCGATGATCAGAGTTGGCGATAGTGAAGCCGATCGGAGTGCCGGTGGTGACACCGTTAAAAATTCCCGACAGGAGAGTGACGGCGTCAGATTCGTTTCGTTGGGTGGTTATCGCAGACTGTCCCGGCCGGCGGCGTTGCATCTGCATCTGCAGGCGGTCGGTGTCAATCGCGATTCCGGCCGGCATGCCGTCTATGATACCTCCGATAGCAGGACCATGCGACTCGCCGATCGTGGTCAGGCGGTATATTTCTCCGAATGTGTTCATTGCTGTTATATGTTGGTGGTGTCAGTCACGATGTCGGCGACAGTCGCGCCGACATATCTGATCAAGTCATTGGGATTGATTGCGAATTGAAGCCCGCGCACTCCCGCACTGACAAAGATCGTGTCGAATCCGAGTGCGGACGAGTGGAAAAACGTGGGAAACGGTTTCTTCATGCCTATCGGGGAGCATCCGCCACGGATATAGCCGGTCAGCGGCAGCAGCTCTTTCATCGGTATGAGGTCGGCTTTCTTAGCCCCGGCAACCTTGGCCGCTTTTTTCAGGTCGATTTCGCAGCAT
>CAYTLU010000293.1:0-4933 GCA_964438665.1 uncultured Bacteroides sp. | reverse complement strand
GTCACCTCCTGTGCCGAAGCAGCGTTGGTGCCGATAACGGCAGCTGCTGCAAGAGCGAGTAATCCAATTTTTTTCATAGAACAAGAAAATTTTAATTAATATATTAATCTTTATTATTTGTCAATACTGTCCGATTAACAGCTAATCTATTCTGTCACAATAAATTAGATATTAATTCAGTATATGTCAACCCTTTTGGGGGCATATCATTGGGCAAAGTTAATACTTTTTTTTTAATTAGAACACCTTTTACTAAAAAATGTTTAATGTTTTTAGCTGTTAAACCCGGCTTTTGTTGATGAGGATAGTGAATCAACACAAATATTAAAAACTATGAAACGTAAATTTCATCTTATTGTAGTCATTCATCCTCAGTCACGGGGATATCCGTGTTGACATTCTTTGACCCTGCTACCGCATAATAGAGCAGATAGCCGAGCATGGCGACCACCAGCCAATACGATGTCATGTATCCGGCAGAGTTGGCTATAACATTCTGTATAAGCGGCATGATACCGCCGCCGACCACCATCATCATGAATATGCCGGAAGCCTGTGCGGTATATTTCCCGAGGCCTTCAACGGCAAGGTTGAAGATTCCGCCCCACATCACAGAGGTGCAAAGTCCGCAGAGCACCAACAGGAATGCGCTGTAGGGGATGACCGGAGTCTGGCGTGCGTTGGCCAGATCTTCAGCCTTGATTTCAGCCTTGGCAAGCACTTCTTCAAATGCAGCATAGCTTTCGGCTGTCGGATTCTCGATGGCTACGATCTGTTCGGCGGTTGCCTGATCAACATCGTTGCCGGTCAGCATGCCGGTGGTTGTTTCAATCGGATCATACATGAATCCGGGGGCTTTCATTCCGCTCTCTTTGGGGAGCATGATGGCTATGACGATAAGCACGGTTGCCAATGCGGAAACGAATATGAGCTGTGCGCGGCTTGATACAACGCCGGAAATGAGCGATGAGCAGAAACGGCCCACGAGCATCAGCAGCCAGTAGAATGCGGCTACGGCAGTTGCAACAACCATTGAGCCTGTCAGGTCAGACAGATAGAAAATAAGGATGCCGGGGATGCCGATTTCGATACCTACATAGAAGAAGATGCCGATTACGCCGAGAACCAGATGACGGAAACTCCACGCGCTGTATTTGCTTTTTTCTTTCTTGATTCCTTTATGTGCTTTGTGCGGCTCCGGAATCGATACAAATAAAATCACCAGGAATGCTAAGGCGAAGACTGCCATAGCTACCCACAGAAGCGGGGCAACATCAGCAACGGTCGTGCTTTTGGTAATCATACCAACGAGAGCGCCAACGGCAAACGGAGTGCATGTTCCGGAAAGGGAGTTGAGTGTGCCGCCCATCTGAACCAGCTGGTTGCCGCGGTTGCCGCCTCCTCCGAGGAGGTTAAGCATCGGGTTTACCACTGTGTTGAGCATGCAGACGCAGAATCCGCAGATGAATGCGCCGAGGAGGTAGATGACGAAATTCAGGGTCACCATCTGTCCGCTGACTTCGAATACGCCTGTTTCAGCCCCTACTATGCCTGACAGATATTGCAGGAACAGACCGATGAAGCCGATTACCATTGCGGCAAGAGCCGTTTTCTTATAACCGATTTTAACGAGAAGCTTACCGGCGGGAATGCCCATGAACAGATATGCGGCAAAGTTCATCATGTTGCCTAACATACCTGACCATTCATAAGTGCCTTTCCAGATGTTGCCGATAGGAGCGGCCAGGTTTGTGACGAATGAAATCATCGCAAACAGAAAAAACATAGCGATGATAGCCACTATGTTGCCATTTTTCTTTTGAGTTGTCATTGCAGTTCTATGATATTTATTGGTTTAGAGATTTCAAGGTAAGCGGCATGCCGTGGGGTGGCAGAGATGCTTATTGCGCAAAGTTAGCCAAATTTTTCATTGATGGAACAAAAATATGCGTTTTTTTGACATCAATATTGTCGCGGGCCGAAAATTCCGGTGCCGATGCGCACGAGAGTAGATCCGCAACCGATGGCAAGAGGATAGTCATCGCTCATGCCCATCGACACGGTGTCGAATCCTCGCAGGTCGGGGGCGATGTCGTTGCGTATGGTGTCGAACGTGGAGCGGATCAGTCGGAAATCGGATTGGATGCGGCCGGTGTCACCGGTGTTTGTAGCCATTCCCATCACTCCGCATATATGTGTGGCTTTCAGGCTTTCAAATGAGCGATGGCGGAAGAAATGCAGCAATTCATCGGGCGAAAAGCCAAACTTTGTCTCCTCGGCTGCCACATGAAGCTGCATCAGCACGCGAGTGGTCACTCCGGCGCGCTCCGATTCGCGGTCAATCAGCTGCAACAGACGTTCGCTATCGACACTCTCGATCATTGCCACGTGCCCAATTAGATGGCGCACCTTGTTGGTCTGCAAATGGCCGATGAAATGCCAGCGCACATCGGCAGGCATCTGCGGGATTTTTGCCGTAAGCTCCTGCACACGGCTCTCGCCGAATGTGCGCACCCCGGCATCATACGCCTCTTGCAGCACATCGACCGGATGAAACTTCGATACGGCACAAAGCTCCACTCCTTGCGGGAGCGAAGCCTTGATGCTGCGTATGCGTTCGGCTATCGATGACATTTATTCGGCTGTTTCCGGCGAGGGTTTTGTCCCTGCCCCGAGTTTAACGCCATAGACATCCATCAGTGGGGTTTCGCTGAGCGAAACGAGTTCAAAATCGGCCATAGTCCCTTTCATGCCTTCCATGAAATTGTCATAAGCTCCTTTGAAATCGCTTCCGGCCACGAGAATTTGCGATACGGTGCGTTTTTCGACCGCAGTCTTTTCATCTATTGTAATGAATGCAACTTTGGCAAGATACCATTTGTCGGCGGAGTCATCACGGAAAATTTCGGTGATCTTTGTGCGTTTCACCGCGCTGACAGAGAATTCGCCTGAGATGAACGGCGTCTGCTCCTCGATAATGCGGGCTTCGGCTTCGGTGAACGAGAGTGCATCGACCAAATAGGGTTCGTTGACCTTTTTGGGAACGCCGTTTTCCATCATCTTGTCATATCTTACTTTACATTCAAACCAGTTTGCCATATCTGTATTAGTTTTTTTCAGTTTCGTTTTTGTTGACAAAGGTACGAATAAGCGAGGGCAAATGCAAGTTCACATGCATTTGCTGAGCGGAAGTATCTTCGGCGCAGCCAACTATACGTATTTACACACAAAAAGCATGGCCGCAACCATGCTTTTTTGTGTATTGGTAGGGGGTGAGACAGGCCTCGACCGCCTATCGCCGCATCGCGTGGGGATCTGCGTTAGCGGCGGGTGACTTTGCGGGTCAGGCGGTAAGAGTCGGAGCGTGCTTCCAGAATGTAGATGCCGGATGAGAGTGCGCCGCAATCGATTGTTGCCGTGCCGTCCGCGCCCAGAGCCTGCACCACAGGGCGTCCCTGAAGGTCATAGAGCGTTGCGGTCAGCTGTCCGCCATCGGCCACGAACACTTCATAGCCGCTGCCGTTGTCCGTCACGATCAGGCGCTGATTGTCGTCGGCCCACACCTCGCCGACCGCCGCCTTATTCGCCAGCACTTCCTTAATACCTTCAATGCCGTTAATCATTCCGGCACCCCATTTGGCCTTGGAGCCACCATTTGTCATCGCATTGTAAGTGGATGTATTGTTGATGACATCCAACACTCTCTCGTAATTGAGCGTAGGATCAGCTTGGAGCCATAGGCCAATAGTACCTGTCACAAACGGACAGGACATCGATGTTCCTTGCATTGCACCCCAATAATATGTGCTATTATCGGAGCTTACCTTTGCGGTCATTGAGTTGGCCGCATTCTTATTAGCGACATAATAGGAACTAAAGCTGGATATAATCGAAGTTCCGGGGCCTGATACCAATGGCAGGTTAACAGACTCTGTTTCGCTTATAAATTTTTGTCCATAGCTTGAAAAAGAAGCTAGCTGATTGACTTTGGTGTGTCCTGTATAGGAATAGCAATATTTATTCCCAAAAGTGCCCCATGTTTCACGGCTTGTATAAGCTCCGACAGATATAACATTATCAGCACATGCGCCATCATTTATAGAATTAGCAGCCGAACCTTTGCTGACAGCACTGATGGTTGCTGCGCCACTCGAAACTCTGTTATCGAAGATGACATCGCTACCGAAAGCATATAGAGTAGAGTTTTGTGGCGCCTTTAACTCTAGAAGCAAAACTGCGTTCGATTTGGCGACAACATTGTTCAGCTCAATATAAACTTCGTAGCGGTTGTTGGCCGAATTTTTCAGCAACAAGGCTTTGACGCTCCCGCTAAAATACGTGCTGAAATTATTGGAATCCGTGCTGCGGAATACGCCTGAGGTTGTGCAAGAAAGGACAGGTGTGGCATTAGCGACAACGTTTCCTGTTAAAGCTTTCAAGGTCAGGGTCACTTGTTCGCCATTGCTTGACCATACATCGACAATGCCACTTGCCGTGCCGTAATTGGTCACAATCGCATTTTGACTTACAGCCTCAGAGAAGGGCAGAAGACGGAGATAAGAATTATTACCTGTCGATGAAGTCAATTTCTTTATAACCGTAATCTCCTTGTCGCCATCATTACCGGCGCTCATGCAGATAATCCCTCTTTCGCCCAAGCGGGATAATGCCTCAGAGTAGGAATCAGTTCCATCATGCGGACCGACAACGTGTCCAAGCGACAGATTGACAACGGCAGGCTTACCCACAGATTCAGCATAGTCCATTATGTTTGTAACGCCTTGAACAATGTTTGTGGTGTAAAGCTCTCCAACAGCCAATGCAGGTTAACCCGCAGCTTACCGGCCAGCAGAACCCGCGTTACTAATTTTATGTGACTATTTAAATTGAAACAATAATTATGAAATTGAATAAAATATTTGCCGTTGCTCTC
>CAYTLU010000292.1:0-3890 GCA_964438665.1 uncultured Bacteroides sp. | reverse complement strand
AAGTTGGTAATTTCAGTTATTTCAGCTGTCACGATTTTCTCCTCCGGCAGGTGTTTGTCGAGTTCCGTCCAAGGATCAGGAGAAAGTCGCTTGGCACTTAGCTGAATAGTCTTCGTTTTGTCGTTATATCCGGTAACGACTACACGCAGAGGATTAGGGAAGTTATAATCCCGACAATCATGAATGTATTCGGTCCATGAAATTTCAGGTGTGGGTAAATATCCCGTGTATTCGCCCAAATCAATGAAGACATAGTTTTCTCCTTTTTGAGTTATGTCGGTTTCAACGACAGTACCAACCGGATAAACCGATCTTACTCGCAACCATGGTGCAATTCTGGCGTCTCGAATACTTGCGACTGTCCCCTTATCGTTTTGTATAATTTTCACAATAACGCTAACTCCGGGGTTGAGGTCTCTCTTTGCATCATTGTCTCTTTTCCAACCAATGTACTTATTGGGGACAAACATAGGCACAGATCTCTCCACAAGTATATTTGCACCGCTTTTATTACAGCTGCACACTAATGCAGAATAGTAGCCGCCAACACGTAAATAGCCTTCATAATCTTTTGATTCCAGCTTTGCGCTGACTAAGGTGTTGTTATTGTCACCGGTTGGCTCGGATTCGATTTTGACAAGCCATTTGGCACCGATCATTTTCCGGGAAATCGACTTGCCAATCCATGTGGGGGAGTTGCTGTATCGGCAGAATAATTCATACGTCTGCTTTCCTAATGTGTATAGCAGATATCCGCCGGCATTTACCCCTGTTATCTGTCCGGCTATTAATGCTCCGGACTCATAATCGGATATAAAATCTTCAAATGACTTGACACAGAGGTTACTGTCCATTTTGAAATCCTGCATTTTATCAAGACCCAACATATCAAGACAATAGGAAAGCCTGCCATAAGATTTATCATCATTTATTCCGTATTGAGCAAAGAAATATGACTTATTGCCAAGGACCTTCTTAAACTTTTTAACAAGTTTGAGTGATACTTTCTCTCCATCCTCAATGTCAAAAGGCGTCAAGTCTTTGTATGCCACGAATCCGTAAGATCCGTTAGAATGGCGCACAAACACTAACTGATTGTCAACATTGTGACTGACTATTTGCCCCTCACCGTCTTGAGGCTTCATAGGCTCTATCGCTTGGCGCCTGCTTAATCTCAAATCCTCGCCATCATCATGTCTCAAGATAAGGAATGAATGACGACTTCCTGCTTTCGGGAGGTCGCTAAAGGAAGAGTCCAATTCCCAATCCCATTCATCGAATGAGACCGTCCCTTCTTTGGCGGGTCTGTCAACTACCCTTTTATTTGACCAGAACCCCCATTCTTCATGGGCTTGTTCCTCGAATTGAACTTTTATAAGTTTCTCTGTATGGTCGATTTGGCATACCACTCCTTCAAGGATGGAACCTGGAGCATAATTTGAGAGATTCTTTTCTACGACAGGATTATCCCACGCTTTTTCCTTGTCTCTTAAGTAAGCATTAGCAAAGGATTGTGTCTGAGTATTGCAGGTGTACATATCGTAGAATTCAAAAATAAAATCTGCGATTTCATCCGGCACTGATGTATCAGGTTCTATTTGGTCCTTATAATCGAACACATTTCCAAGGATGTTGATTACACGTCCTTCCGCAATGCCTAATTTATTGGCGACAGTGGATACGGAGTAGGTAGAAGCGACAGATTCATCGTTCGATTCTTCTTGATTCTCCGTATTATTATCATCCCGCACTTCATTGAAGTCAGGATGTTCAAAACCATCCGGTGAGTCATTAGCCTCTATGGCGTCGGCAGTAACATTATCTTCGTCTTGAACAGGTTCTGTCGATGGATTGTCAAGAGTATCAAGATACTTTCTTAACTCTCGAAGTTCTTCATCTTCTCCCGGCTCTTTAACTATTGGCTCGGATTTATCAAGCGCCTTGCGAATTTTATCTTCTGCCTCTTTATCCAGCTTTTGGTTCCAGTTGAGCGAATCAACGAGACCGGTTTTATAAGCGGCGTTAGCTAATTTGGCCGTATCTATCCCCAGCTCTTTCGCCAGAGCACGGAGGTGAATTCTCGTATCGGACAACCTTGTATTCAACCTTTCCCATATCTCTCTCGGTAATATGGTAGTTCCTGTCAAGGCAACATCAGGCATTAGTCTCGACGTTTTAACAATGTTAACCATATCTGCTGTGCCTCTCCCATGTTTTGCAGCGAGAGCCTCTATGGTGAGTGGCACAGTATTGGTTTCAGTGTCCTGTTTTGCTGCTTGCGGTGTCTTCGGTTTACGTAATCTTAGGATCTGAGCGGAATTCAGCTGTTCGTATTCGGACAACAAGTGGTCAGCCAAACCTACTTGGCGTAATGTATTCGCTAACACATGGGCAGGTTTCCCCAATTCTATAGATAGTTCCTTCAGTGTCATGTTAGTCCAAGTTTACAGATACAGTCAAATTATTCTTGTCAAAGTTGTAATCAAGCACAGTACATTCGACAGCTTTACCCGGTTCAATTACTTCGGTCAGGTCATTTACCGTCCAATGTGACCTGACATTGCGTTTATCCAAGAAACAAGTAACTTCATCTGATGTAGAAAGGAATGCATAATTGCGTGTTACGTTCTTCACAACAGCATCCACCTTACATCCTTTCGGGAAGCAATGCTCAATATCGGCCCAATAATCGTATTGCCAGTTCAGTTTATAAATTGTCTCTCCATTCATAAGCAAATCTGATTTCGTTACAAAAGTAACGCTATTATGCGAATATTTAATTCGTTTGATATTTTGAGACCATCCTCCGGATTGTCTCCTTAACGTTCTCTCGAAGAGTCTGTGGCGATATAACCTCGACCTCATCGCCGAATCCGAGAATTCGTTGAATGAGCAGCGGATTAATCACGAGGTTTAACATTACTTCGGAGTCCTCTTCTGAGATTCGCTGGTTTTTATGAATGGGATTCTCTTTGATTAGTCTGAGTGCTTTGGGGGCGCATTTAATTAGAATGTCTTCCGTTTTCAATTTTTCCGGGTCTAAAGATCGTGGAACTTTATCTGGATCTTGCTCGTTGGTGGGTACATGGAATCCCAAAACTTTATCGTAGTATGATCTAATGCGTTGTTTGATTTCGCGTATTTCTGACTCTTTCTTTGGAAAATATGTGCAAGATCCTTTGTGCTTGTTCAATATAGGAATGGCGGCAAGAGGAATCACTGTCCAATCAAAAGGATTGTCAATATACATCCTACCTATTACAAACCATTTATTGTTGAAACGTTTGAGCATATAAGGAGCAAACGGGAATTCCTTTCCTTTATTAAGTCGCGGAAATATGACATCTAAAACATATCGGCCTTCAATTGCTTCAAATATCTCTTTAATATATGTAATCTCCTTGCCATTAGTAGAAATGTCAATATTGTCAGACATGCCGTTCAATGCGTCTTCTGCGTCTTTGACAGTAACCCGCAATACATCTTTTATAGGTACAGCGCCGTCAAAGAAGGCGATTAATCGACAGATAGCTGATAATTGCTTTCGATCATTCGACGAGAACTCCGCCTCCGGAAAGGCCAAGTCTCCGCCATTAAGTTCCAACCTGTGACAACTCCAAGGACATCCCTGTTGGCCAGGTATTAAAGATCCCTCTGCTGCCTGCCAGTCAAAACAGAACAGAACGCGTGCCTCCCTCTGACCCAGCAGAAACAGGTGGAATACATGGGGAAGTTTGAAAACGCTTCCCCTTAAACTAGACACCGTGGTGCATGCCTGTAATCCCAGAACTCAGGGAGACTGACGCCAGTTATACAGCAAGACCCTGCCTCACCTCCTCAAAACCAACAGGAGGGCAGGGAGGGAAGGGAAGGAGGGGGGAGGAGGGAGG
>CAYTLU010000291.1:0-4313 GCA_964438665.1 uncultured Bacteroides sp. | reverse complement strand
ATGACAACGATGCCGCGTTACGGTACTTCAAACTCTACGCCGAGCACACCCGAGTCAACCCTATGCGCATCTACCTTCGTATCGGCACGTTGTGTGACCGGATACGAAACTTTCAGGAGGCTGCTTTCTACTATGGCCGCGGCGTAGCTCTGTTTGAATGCGACAGCGTGAAGTGGAACAACGATGTGTCGACATGCTACCACAGATTGAGCGAGGCGCAAGAGCGTATGGGCGATTACCAAACCGCCCTTGCGACTCTACGTCGACATATCAAAATCGAAAATCGATACTGGGGCAAAGACATCAGTCTGTCGGCTGCGATGAAGCGTGCTGCCATGCTCTGCCACCGTCTCGACGACGAAAACAAAGCTTTGAAGGAATACGACCGATGTCTGGCTCTGCTGGAGGAGATGAAATTCGATGACAACAAACTGAAGAGTATCAATTATGCAGCTCTCCTCAACGACCGGAGTTTGTCGTATATGGAACTATGCCGCTACGACGAGGCTTTGGCCGGCTACCAACAAAGCCTTAAGATCCGCCAAGCGGTGCAGGGCATCGAAACCATTGACTATGCCGTGACTCTCAACAATATCGGTTTGCTTTTCCGAGCTAAAGGGCAGTACGACGAGGCTCTTCAAAATCTCGAGCAGGCCTTGAAAATTTACCGCGAGACCGTCGGCTGTGACAACTCGGAGTATGTCAACTGCATCGCCAATTTGGGGGAAGTTCACACCACATTAGGCAACTACGACCATGCTCTGAAGTACTGCCGCGAGGCCGTTGACGGATTTCGCAAATACCTCGGCGAGCAACATCCTGATTACGCGCAGAGCCTTAGTAATTTGGCTACCTTGTACGCCTATCAGGCTAATTACGAGGAGAGTTTACGCTGTGATATGAAAGCGGCCGAGATATTCGCACAAAAAGTAGGCAAGCAGCATCCACTCTATTTCCGTACGCTTGGCAACATCGGCGCCACCTATCTGCGATCGGGAAATTTCAGCGAAGCAAAAAAACAGTTGTCGAAGGCCTGCTCCCTGTGGCGCAAAACAGGGAATGAACTCCATCCCAGTTACGCCCTCGCTCTAAACAGTCTGGCGACGGTTTATAGTAAGGAGGGTAACTTCCGCGACGCTCTGACTCAATTTGAGAAAGCCGCCGAGATTCAGTGTCGCACACTGGGGCCCAATCACCTCGATTATGCAATAACTATGAACAATATAGGCGTTGCATATCAAGAGTCCGGCGACTATCGCCGTGCCATAGATTACCTAAATCGTTGTGCAAAAATCCAAAGTTCGAATAAGGCAGTGCCTCCTTTGGAAGCGGCACTGACTTATCAGAATTTGGGCAACATCCATCGCGCATTGGGGAACTATGCTGAAGCTGAAAAACAATATCGGCATTGTGCGGACATCCAGTTAGAAATCATCGGCGACCGACATCCAGATTATGCCGGAACACTCAACAATTTGGGAGCGCTGTATGCTGATATGCAACGCTACGACAAGGCTGTTAGTTGCCTCAAACAGTGTAGCTGGATCTACCTCGAGATCTATGGGCAACAATCCCCCAAGTATGCACTTTATCAAAGTAATATTGCCGCCATCTATAACTATATCGGGCAGTGGAAGATGGCCGAACAGATCCTGTCGGAGGCGCGACAGATCTATGAAGCCCTGTCGATGCAAAACACTGTCAACTACGCTTTGACACTGCACAAGCTGGCCTATGCTTGTAGCGCTCAGGGCCGAGGCGAATACAGCCAGACCCTGAACCTCCAAAGCGCTGAAATCCTTCGGAGATTATTGGGATCGCATCATCCTGACTATCTGATAGTCTGCAACGATATCGGATTGGACGCCCTGTATGCTGGAGAGTACTCCGTGGCTGAACAATACATGCGGGAAGTTTTGGAGGCGGTTCGCGGGAATATCCGCACCGATTTCACCTACCTCACCGAGCAAGAGCGCCTCCTCTACTGGGACAAGAAGCAAGTCCAGATGGCCAACATCTTCGCATTGGGGTCCGGCCGAGTCAAAAATCCGACCGCCCAACTAATATACGATGCCAGCCTGCTCAACAAAGGGCTGTTGCTCAGCACGAACGTCGCATTGGAAACGGTGATTCGTGATTCCAAAGACGAACAGTTGATCGCCGATTTCAACGAACTGCGCGCGCTTCGCTACCGACTAATGAAGATCCGCCGCAACTCCCAAAGTGTGCCGAGCGTCAACGTCGATTCGCTCGAGCGACGGGCTACCGAAATGGAGGCGTCAATTCAGGATCGATCAAAGGACTTTGGCAACTATCTGCGACATACGTTAGTCGATTGGTCCGACGTCCGCGCGAAGCTGACTGACGGCGAGGCCGCCATCGAGTTTGTAAGCTACGGCTTCAAGACCGACACGCTCTACGATGCGCTGATCGTTCGTCCCGATCGCTCCTCACCACAACACGTGCATCTGTGTTCGCTTAAAGAGTTGCGCGCGCAGATGAATAGCCCGCATGATCCGCATATTTATCGCGATCCGCAATGCTTGAACAAGTATATTTGGGAGCCGCTGGAACCCTACTTGTCCAATATAGAGCGCGTCTACTTCGCACCTTCGGGTGAGTTGTACAATATCGGTGTGGAGTATCTGCCCACACCGGAGGGGCGGCGGATGTGCGATCGCTTCCAGATGATCCGCCTCTCGTCAACACGTGAACTTGTACGTCCGAGCGCTAAAAGCTATTTCAAATCGGCCGCACTTTTTGGCGGTCTGAACTATAATACGGGCATTGATGACATGGTTCTCTATGCCGCGGATTACGGGGTTCGCGGAACTATGAGCGATCGGTTCAGCCGCGAGAACTTGCATATTACGGGGGCTTGGAGCTATCTGCGCGGTACGCGTCAGGAGGTCGATCGCATTGCAGACATACTCCCGATCGACCATTGCAAGATCTCCAAGTACACAGGAGATGAGGGCGTGGAAGAGACCTTCAAATCGTTGTCTGAGAGTGGTGTCGAGTTAGTGCATATCGCCACACACGGATTCTACTTCCCGTTGGAAAAGCCGTTGCGGGAGGTGATGATTGGATCAAACCAACTGCCTCGCGAGGACCAATCATTGCAACGGTGCGGTTTAGTCTTTACAGGGGCGAATCACATTTGGCTGGCTGATTCGACGATTCCGGAGGGAATTGATGACGGTATTTTGACTGGTCGCGAGATCTCGTCGCTCGATTTGCGAGGGAGTGATTTGGTGGTTCTTTCAGCCTGCCAAACGGGTGTTGGCGAAGTTACGGGCGAGGGAGTTTTCGGCTTGCAGCGGGCTTTTAAGAAAGCGGGTGCGGGTACGTTGTTGATGAGTCTTTGGGAGGTCAACGACGAGGTAACGCAACTGATGATGACAGAGTTTTATAGGTCATTAGTCTCAGGCAAGTCGAAACACGAGGCCTTGCGGCAGGCTCAGGAGCGGATTCGTGAGCGCACATTCTTGGTTAACGGCGAAGAACAGAGTGGCGCTGATCCCCACTTTTGGGCAGCCTTCATCCTGATGGATTAACCTGCCGCAACATCAAGTGACATAACGCTAATCTCGAATAACATGGATAGATGCGACATCGCAACATGCGGCTAAGGAAGCCCTGCCCAAGGCAATACGTGCTCACTACATCCTCCAGAAGGACATTCGGAGCAGCATGTCCACGTTCGACTGCACATCGCCCGAGTATTTGTTGGTTTCGGATTTCAACTTCTCCGTGTTGCCTGCTTTGCATTTGCCATATCGTAAATAACCTGAGTTCGATGAAAATAATCAAAGATAGTCTGCTGGTTATAGCAAGCGCAGTCAATATTGATCGTAGGTTATTTCAGAAACATCATTAAAGACTTTGCAGCATTAATCTACCATTGCAGAAATCTCTGTAATTTTATCTTTAGCGATTATAGCGATATGAATATTTGTATGAAATTTAGTCCTTTTAATTTAATGACATTATCATTAGTTATCAAATTATCAACTACTTGATTTTCGTCGAGCGCACGCCAATTTATATAATCGGCAGAACCAGATGCGACGAAATACAGAACCAATTGCGAAATTTTGAAGACTAAAGCAGTTCAAAACCAAAAGCAACAAAATTTCGCTTATACATCGAAATATAAAGCAAAGGTTAGTTTCGTTTACACACAGCTAAAGATGTGGTTCAAAGTCATCAAAAAAACATTTGTCGAAACAAATTATATCCTCGTCAATCTCAATGATTAGCAGGAATTTAATAGTCAAAAATGTGCTTAAAATCGCACTAAAACTCTTCCT
>CAYTLU010000290.1:0-2093 GCA_964438665.1 uncultured Bacteroides sp. | reverse complement strand
CAGCAGCTGGTCGCCCTCGATTGCAGCCAGTCGGTTTATAATCAGTTCCAGGCACTCGAAATAACTGCGCACGCGCAAACTCTCGACCTCCGCGTTGCCGTCTGCGTCTATGCCTGCACCCTTACCGGCATACAGCGATTTTATAAACTCGCCAAACTGCGCACCGCCTTTGAAAAGCGACAAACCTAATACGGCTATCATCTTTTCAAAGGTTATGTTTCCTTTGGCTACGTCGTCTGCCAGACGGGACAAAAATTGCTGACGCACGGGGCTGTCCTCTGTTAAATCGTAGGCTTTGTCAGCAAATCCGGCTTTTACCTTTTCGGTTACGTTTCCTATTACGACATTACCCTCATCGTCGGTTATCTCTTTTTGAAGCGTCAGATACAGGTATCCTTGTTCGTCTGTGCTAATCTGATCCAGCGCGTCTTTGTTTTCGTGGAAGTGGTCGTTAGGGCTTTGTACGTTGCCTCCGCCGTTTATATTTATGACGGTGCTGCTACCGACGATTCCCTGCTCGTTCAGTCGCTTTTTCCTCGGCGTTGCCTCAACGTATTGCGTCGCAACCTTATATTGATTATCAGCCATGATTACTTGTATTCAATCCCTTCGTAATTGTCCGGAGAAAAACGCACCATCCGAATCTCGCTTTCGTCAGCGGCCAAGCGTTGCGTCTCCCCGACGACGACATAGTCGCCCGGATCAGAACGATCCGTGCACACGGAGAAATAGGGCAGCAATTTGACCGTCCCCGAAAGCAGATGATTCCGATTCGCATACTGACTATAGGCGGTTCCGATCAGCAGTCGCTCGATCCGATCGGTGATCCCCGCACGATAGAATTTTTCGATCGTATTCCCGTTCCCGTCAAAGATCAACCCTCGGGCCGACGGCATTGGTTTGGGCGGCGTACCGAGAATCGTCGAAATATCCAATGGTTCTTCCGCATCACGGTTAATCCACGCAGAATCGACCACATCCTCTTTTTTTGATGGAAGGGTTATAGTGCCAAAGTAGGGATCGCCCATACTTGCCGCCCCCATATCTATCATCTCTATTTTCGGATTTTTGTACATCAACCATTTCGCATGGGCAAATACAGCCGGGACGTTCTCGCCGCGAGAATTTACGACACAAACTCCCTCGCCTATTAATAACTCCAAATATCCTTTTTCCGGCGGGTATGGAAGATAAAGGCCGTCTTCCGTCTTCTGCCAAGCATTCGGAAGGGTTCCTTTATAATTGCCGATCGTCCGTTTGTTCGTTGCCCATCCGCCGCATCCCGATGATTTATATCGATCCGAGGAGTTGTAGTACGATAGCCACATATCACCCCATACTCCAGCACCCTGTTTCCATGGATAAATCGGCGGTAAGTAGTCATCCCCGGTAACTAAATCGTAGTTCTCGTAGTGATAGAGTATCTTCCCGGATTCATCTTTCAAATACAACATCACAGGTATGTACAAGAAATTGCACTCTGCCTGAAATTTTTTCCAAATTTCCTCATCTGAATTATACTTACTTGCTTCTTCAAACGGGTTATAACGAATGTCAAACAGAACATCCAGCGATATTCTTATATTTTCCGGAGGGAGAAGATTCACATTAGAATATTGTATGGCCATCGGACAAAATACCGGCGGACATTTTATAATCTGTGGAATATGCTGATAGTGGATCAGCACTTTAGACGGGATTTCATTGTTGACCTCCGGGAGTGCATCGTAATTAACTGGATTTGCACGGGCCCAAACAACCCCTGCCTCATCGCTGCCGCTTAATTGAGAATCTATGCGGAAGAACTTTGTGCCGTTTGACAATTTCAGCGGCAGGTCTTCCTGTTCTCCATCGTATAGAATGAATCCAGGATATACCCTGTCTGTAGAATACGTGTCGCCAATCGAATAAACTGCTCCATTTTGCGCATCAGGAAGCACCTCATCATGCGAAAGCGTACCATCGAACAACGAATCCTTTCCATACGGCGAGAACGTAACCTTAACGTTGTTATATACCTTGTCGGCCTCGATATAGGCATCGTTTCCTGCCCATTGCACCTCCAATGGCTGATCGCCGGACAGCGCATTCAG
>CAYTLU010000289.1:0-3823 GCA_964438665.1 uncultured Bacteroides sp. | reverse complement strand
CTGACGACCACCGGTTCTGCTGTGGTATGGCCGCCCGTTGGTTCGGCGGTGGTATGGTCAGCCCCAGATGGCGGTACGGAGTTATCGACTTTCAGGGGAATGAGATTGTCCCCTGCGTTTATCCCGAACTGCTGAGACAAGGTCCCGACAGAACCTATATTGCGGATATTCCTCGCATGAATTACGGGAAAGGAGAGGTAGCCTATCAACCCGTTGCCTCTCAGACCGGTTATGTTACGGGTGTTGTCGACGAAACCGGCCGCATCGTGCTGCCATTCAGAAATTGGCAAATTCTCGATGCCTGCAATACTGCGTATCGAGTCTACGACCGTGAACTCGAACTTTGCGGACTGTATTCTTCCTCCGGCGAAGAACTGCTGCCGCTTGAATTTGAACATATTGATGTCATGGGAGATACGCTCGACTATATCGCCGTCTGCAAAAACGGCGAGTGGTATTATGTGAACAGCCGCAACGAACGGGTTTTGTTATAACGTGCGAGACGGTGTCGCCTCGCACGGATATTGCCTTGGCAAGGGTATCGGGCAAAGTTATGCCGAAGCCGCAAAGTGATCCTGTGTGCTTCGGCAAACTTTTGATCATGCCACTTGAACAACTTTTAGTGCAACTGCATATCGGTCAATTCCCACCGTCACGGGTCGGATTCCTCCCCGGAATCCGGGAGTTGGAGGTCATGCTCGGGACAGATTCTTTGTCTGTACTGCTCGATGGCATCAAACGCGCATCGAAGAAATAATTCGCCAATTTTCATGTCAGTCTATTGCTTGTCGTTTTACCGTTGCTCGAATATCTTTGAATTCTCACGGCAAATGTATAGGCAACTACTGCCATATCATGGCAGCGCATATATTTTCGGCATTTTCTTTGCCCCTGAAGATTTTCCGTAAAAAAATTACGGAATCAGAAGAAATGTATTATCTTTGCAACAGACAATGTTTACGACCATGATGCTGATTAAGTTTGCCGTAAAAAATTACAGAGGCTTCGAGCAGCGGATTGAATGGGATTTATCCCATCCGAGCAGCTACGAATTCAACAAATTTGCCATTAAAGGCGGAGTAGTAAAGAATGGTATTATCTATGGACCAAACGGTTCCGGCAAGACCAATCTGGGTTTGGCTGTCTTCGATATCGTGAATCACCTGTCACAGAAATGGAAGAAGCCGGACTATTATATGAATTTCGTATATGCCGGCAAACCTAATTCTCCGGTGGAGTTTGAATATACATTCAAATTCAATGGTCAGTTCATCGAGTACCACTATTCCAAGAATAGCGTCGGTGCCCTTATGACTGAAGCATTGAGCGTAGATGGCAGTATGGTGTTCTCTCGGCACGATGACGCTTTCGAGATTGATGACAAACAGTTCCCTATGGAGGAGACCACGAGAAAGAACCTTATGGTTAATGCCAATCGGGTATCTATCGTCAATTTCCTGCTGACCTCCTATCCTTTAGCAGAAGACAATTGTTTGATCGCCTTACACAATTTCGCCAACTCGATGTTGTGGTTCAAGCATCTTGACACAAGAGAATTTATCGGTCTTGAAACGAATATCACCTTGATTGACACATTCATTATTCAGAATAATCTTGTCGATGATTTTGCAGACTTTATAAATAAAGTGAGCGAACAGTCATTTAAGTTCGTAACTCCCAATATCAATGACAATGTCCTTTTGTGTGAGATTGACGGTGCAGTAGTTGTCTTCAACCAGATCGCATCGACCGGAACGCAAGCATTGATGCTCCTCTATTTCTGGATGAAGAAAATGGGCAAGGCCTCGTTTGTCTTTATAGATGAGTTCGATGCATTCTATCATTTCAAGTTGGCTTTCGAGGTCTGCAAGCAATTGTTTTCACTCGATTGCCAAGTATTCACTTCATCGCACAATACCTATTTGATGACCAATGACCTATTGCGCCCCGACTGTAATTTCATCGTCAGCGAAAACAAGATTAAACCTTTGAGCGAGTGCACCGACAAAGAGTTGCGGTTTGGGCATAACATTGAGAAACTTTTTAGAGGAGATGCCTTTCAAGTATGATTCTGTTTGTTTTTGAAGGTAAGGAGCGAGAGCCTCAATTGTATCGTGCTCTCGAAAGGCTGTTCTTTCCGAAAGAAACAGATGCTATTGTCTGTTCATTCGGAAACAACATCTACGAATTGTACAAACAGATAACATTGCTTGGGGAAGGTGCTGATATTGTATCGGTCTTGCGAGAACGGTTGGAGGGCTGTGAAGATAATCCGTTGAAAGATATATCTGCCTCGTCTGCATTTGCCGAGATATATCTCTTTTTCGATTATGACCTGCATCATCGTTTGCCATTGGAAGAAATCAATCGCCGGTTGCGCAAAATGCTTGTGATGTTTGATGATGAAACGACTAACGGCAAACTGTATATCAATTATCCGATGATAGAGTCCATACGATATACGAAAGAGTTGCCGGATGCGGATTACTATCTCTATACCATTTCCAAAGAGCAGTGCGACGATTTCAAGCGCATCGCACACGATCTCTCCCATTATGGCAGTCTTGATTTTCTGACAGACACGCGGGAGCGCCGCATTGAAACGACCAAACAACATTGGCAACATTTGAAGGATATGAATGTCTGCAAGGCAAACTATATTTGTCATGGAACAAACACATATCCGGAACAGAAGAGAGATATAGCCCAGCAAAACATTTTCGAAGCTCAACTTCAAAAATATGTCAATACAGTTGACTGCACTGTTGCAATCCTAAATGCCTTCCCGATATTTTTGTACGACTACTTCAAGTAATACTATTTAACAAACCTTCCCAATCTTGCATAATTTGCAATGCTTGGGAACTTTATGGTATCATTTGATAATTCGCATCAAATTTAAACGATGTATTTCAATTGTTTATAGAGATGTTGGATGTTCAAGCGTGGACCGGGGAGCGCCCGCGCGGCAAGGGGCGGGGTCCCATCCCGCCCCGACGAGCGCAATCGCGTCAAGAATCGCGTGCTACCCACGCTTAACCAGACCACGTTCGGCGGCCAGACGCTCCATCAGGGCGAAGGCCTCGTCATAGTCGTTGTGGATCGTGCCGTCGAGGATTGCATTTTTGATCACCTCTTTAATCTCGCCGATCACTTGGCAAGGGCCGATGTCGTAGGTGCGCATGATCAGATCGCCTGTCACGGGGGGCTGGAAGTTGCGGATGCGGTCGCGCTCCTCGAGATCCTTCATCTTGCGACGCACCAATTCGAAGTTGGCCAGGAAACGCTTTACCTTGGCGTCGTTTTTCGAGGTAATGTCGGCCTCGCAGAGGATCATCAGCTTCTCGACGTCGTCACCCGCCTCAAAGAGCAAGCGCCGCACGGCCGAGTCGGTCACCAAATCCTCCGAGAGGATCTGCGGACGCAGGTGGAGGAAGACCATCTTCTGCACAAACTTCATGTGCTCGTTCATGGGGAGTTTCAAGCGGCGGAAGATCTCGGGGATCATCTTCGAGCCGACCACCTCGTGACCGTGAAACGTGAAGCCGATGTTGGGGTCGTAACCCTTGCAACGGGGCTTGGCAATGTCGTGCAGCAGGGCGGCCCAGCGCAACCACAGATCGTCACTGCGCGAGGCTACGTTGTCGAGCACCTGCAACGTGTGGGCGAAGTTGTCCTTGTGGGCATGACTGCCGCGGCGCTCGACACCTTTCAGACCGTGCAACTCGGGGAATATCAACTCCAAAAGACCTGTCAGCTCAAGCAGTTCGAAGCCTATCGACGGACGGGGCGACGCGACGATTTTGTTGACTTCGGTGATAAT
>CAYTLU010000288.1:0-1814 GCA_964438665.1 uncultured Bacteroides sp. | reverse complement strand
GGAATTGAACTATTCGGTCACAGTTATTGATTCTGAATTTTGGAAAAGAGACCCTCGTGTGCTACTTCGAGTTTTGGTCGCAATCCTGTTCCGTCGCAAAGACAGATTCATTGTTGCAGCGAACAACATGAGTTCGTATCGTTTGTTGCAACTCTTAACGCTGGCGGGTATTAAAGACGTTATCTACTGGGTCATAGGCGGCACGATAGGTGATTGGATGAAGACGGGAAGAGTGGACAAAAAATATTTTCATTGTGTCTCATTTTTCCTCGTAGAGGGGAATAAGATGAAATCCGCGTTGGAATCCGTCGGATTTAAGAATGTACGCTATGTTCCCAATTTCAAGGATATTCATTATTATCCTGTAAAAAAGGAGAAACCGAACGAAATATTCCGATTTGTATTCATATCGAGAATTATTCCCGAAAAAGGGGTCAATTTTATTTTCGATGCGGTTGCCATTCTGAACAACCGATACCCTGCACGTTTTTCAGTGGATTTCTATGGCCCTGTAGACGAGGCTTTTGAGGCAGATTTTAATAAAAAGTGTGCATCGTACGATAATGTTGCATATCGGGGTTTCCTTGATTTGACCGATGAACGCAACTATGATGTTTTGGCGTCGTATGACGTCATGCTTTTTCCGAGTTATTGGCACGGTGAAGGCTTCCCCGGCATTATGATCGACGCTTTTATTGCAGGATTGCCCATAATTGCTTCAAATCATAATCTGAATGCCGAGTTGGTGGATGACGGCGTTACCGGCTGTATCATTCCGACAAAGGATGCCGCTGCGTTAAGTACAGCCATGGAGCGTTTTATAACAAAAGAAATTGATTGTGCGACAATGTCGAAAGCGTGTATGGAACGCGCGCATCTGTACTCAACCCGCCATGTAATCCACGCACAACTTTTAACCGGTATAGGTTTATGATTTGGTTTACCGGCGATATCAATTATTGCGACGGATATTTTGACTCGGGGATCGGGGTCGGTTCGTTGATCACAAAAGGGCATAGCCCCTTGATGTACCTGCCGCATAAAAAAGAAGATGTGTGGGTCGGGAATTTTGAGTGTGTTTGTAGCGACAAATCGGAACTGCGAGGGATCGCGGCCACTCAATTCATCATCGACCCCGACCTGTTGCGCGACCAATGGCATCCGGATATATATGCAGTCGCGAATAATCACGTGATGCAGCATGGACAGGGCGCATACAAAGCATTGCTGGAAAATATCGAGACTTTTGGAAGCCGATATGTCGGTTCAGACGAACGAAAAAGTATCTCTTTCGAACACCGGGGCAAGAAGATAGCGATAACTGCCATGAGCCAGCGTCCCGAGAATTTCGATTTCGGTACGTTATACTGGGGCAATCCCGAGTATGCCGCGATTCAGGCCGAATACGAGGAGCACGTCAAAGGTTCGGATTTTAAGGTTTTGTATGTTCATTGGGGTAATGAATTTATGAATTATCCTTATATGGACCAACGTCGGTTTGCGCATTGGATCATCGACTTGGGTTACGATTTGATAATCGGGACGCACCCTCATGTTTTGCAAGGATTCGAAATTTACAAGGGTAAGCATATCTTCTATTCGATAGGCAATACGGTGTTCAATATGGCGTGGTACAAAACGCGTTATGGCGCATTGGTTCATGTAGACCTGTCGCAGCGGACCCCACATATCGGTTATTCGTATGTCGAGATTGACAAAATGTTTTCGCCGCACATCGTAGATGCCGAAAAAGTACCAGCGGACTGTCGGTTCGACTACCTCAACGGTTTGATTGACCACAACGTGGAAAACGA
>CAYTLU010000287.1:0-5135 GCA_964438665.1 uncultured Bacteroides sp. | reverse complement strand
CACTGACCATTTTTATTCATTTTTAGAGATATGCACATTGAGCTGAGGAAAGGGAAATCTCAATCCGACCTTGGGCAATTCGGTATAGAACCGTTCATTGAATTCATAGAATACGTTCCAATAGTCAGTCGATAAAGCCCAGGCTCTGACCACAATTTCTACCGAACTTGCAGATAATGATGATAGAAACACATTTGGTGCGCGGTCTGCGTTCAGTTTTGCACTCGACAGCACGGCGTCTGCCTGAAGCTGATGATGTCCGTTGGCTTTTTTCCGGCGCGCCTTGGCGTGGTGAAAGAGCCGATAGAGCCATGAGCGACGTGTCGGGATTTCTTCCGGCAATTCTCCATCAGGTGCAGTTTCGTGACCCTCTACACGCGATTCTATGTCAGATGCCAGTGTCGTTTTGACTATGCGTGAGTCCTCGTTAAGCATTTTCAGGATTTCGGTCCGGGCCAGTTCAAAGTCATCGCCGTATGATATTGAGATTGTCCAGTCAATCCGTCGGTAGTCTTCTCTCGACCAGTTGTTGATCGATGATGTCGATAGCCCTCCGTTGGGAATTATGATCGATTTATTGTCATAGGTGCAGATGATAGTGGAGAATATCTGTATTTCCGTAACAGTACCCGAATAGCCCTGCGCCTCTATGTAGTCTCCTACTTTATAAGGCTTCAGAAGCAGAATCAGCACACCGCCGGCAAAATTCTGAAGCGTTCCGCTTAGCGCCATACCGATTGCAACACCGGCTGAAGCAAACAGTGCTATAAATGAACTCGTGTTGATTCCGAGAATGCCGATAACCGTGACAACCAGAATGAAGTATAGGACAATCCTGATCAGACTCAGGATGAAAGTGCTGAGCGAACGGTCAACCTTGCGACGCACCAATATCGACATCACCAGCGAATAGATGCGCCGAATAATGAATTTCCCGGCATAGAACACTAGAACGGCTATAGCAAGGTGGATGGCGAAGTCAACCATCGTATGCGCCAGCTTGTTCAGCAATTGGTCAAGAGTCAACGACTTGAATTCGGCGACATCAGCTGCCGCAGAATTTGCAACTTTTGTTGCCGCAGATGCATCGGTTGTTATAAATCCGGGGATATGGTTAAATGTCATTATTGTGTATGATTATGATTGTAGATGGGCGGGGCGGCTAGTTACGGAATGCAGCAGCCGATACTACGTCATGCCACCATTGCAGTTCGTTATATCCCCCGTCGGCCGCTTCTGCTTCAGAGTTTATGATTTGACATCCGACTCCATTGAACTTCTCGGAGGAAAGCATATAGACTTTTTCGGTTGAATAAGTTGCTACCACCATGTTGTTGTACAGGCTTTGCCATCTCGAAAGCAGAGATGTTTCCGGATTGAGAGCCTTGATATAATCAGCCATATCATATATGCCCTCTGTGATGCGATGTCGGAAATATCTGACCGGAGTGTATTCGTCAGGCAGCTTCGCATTAGCCGACAATATTGATCCGGTTGCCTGAGCGAATTTGTCAATATCTTTAATGTTCAGCAGGGATATGGAACAGCCATATCCATCTCCATTGTCGTACTGATCTTTATAGTAACGGTATGTTTCGCTTATTGCTGAATGTAAGTCGGCATTCAGCAGATGTGGAATATTCTTGTCATACGGCATACCCTCAAGCCCAAGCTCTGTGGGAGATGCGACAATTAGTTTGGTCGCATGGCGCAATTCGTAAGCGACTTCAATTGTAGCCATATGGCAACAGTCAAAATAAATGAATTCAAAATTATTGCCGTTAAGGGCTTTGCCAAGCGAAGATACTTTCATCTTTGAGCCGTTGGGGTATTCGTAACCGAAAGATAACGGTGACAAATCGCCATATCGACCGGCTGCAGATACCGGCTCATCAACTGAACCGGGATCGTTGATCCATCCCGTGCCGTGACTCCAGAGCACAAGTCCGTAATTTTTGGCGGGTGCATTGCGTTTGAAGTCATCGATCACCTTACGCATACGACTGATACTTACCGAAAGTTCCGAGGGCGAATACGATACCAGCGTTTTTTCGTTGCCATCCGCATCAAATTCAATCATGCGAGGTTTTTGGTCTGTCCCGCTGTAATAGACAATCCACCGCGCATTTTGTCTGTTACATTCCTTTGCCGCTATGGAGCGCATCTCTTTGATGTCTTCCAACGCCCATCCGTTGAGGCCGTTGTCTGCTACCATATAGACAAGAACCGCACGGTTAGCTTCAGCAGCTTCGGGTTGTGGATCATCGTTTTTGTCTGAACATGCAGCTATGATGCATGCCGTCATGATGCATATTGTAAGTCTGATCAGTTTTGCCATAATGAGTGCAAAATTAGCGAATAAACATGTCATGCGCAACCGTATTTTATGGTCGATGCTCATAAAAAAACAAAAAACTATTGACGGATTGCAGAAATTAGTTAACTTTGTAGCAATAAGTTCATAAATTACATTAAATCAATATCAGATGAATAACTCCAAACCGTATGTTATTGGCATTGACATGGGTGGTACAAACACCGTGTTCGGAATTGTTGATGCGCGCGGCGTTGTCCTCGCCAGCGATTCTATAAAGACTCGTAAGCACAACAAAATTGAAGACTATGTCGATGAACTTTATACAGAGACAATGCGCTTGATAAAGAGTCTTGACGTAGAAGGTAAAATCTATGGAATCGGGGTCGGTGCGCCCAACGCCAATTATTTTACAGGTGTGATTGAAGATGGCGTCAATCTTCCTTGGCCTACTCCCATCCCATTCGCTCAGTTGCTCAGCGATAAATTCGGTATTCCCGTTGCAATTACGAATGACGCTAACGCGGCAGCTATCGGCGAAATGACCTATGGCGTGGCTCGCGGTCTGAAAGATTTTATAATGATCACACTTGGTACCGGGGTAGGCAGCGGAATCGTCATCAATGGGCAGCTTGTCTATGGCTATGATGGCTTTGCCGGCGAACTTGGCCATATTATTGTGAAACGCAACAATGGTCGTCTTTGCGGCTGCGGACGCACAGGCTGTCTCGAAACATATTGCTCGGCTACCGGCGTTGCGCGTACGGCTCGTGAATATCTGGAAATAACAGATATGCCATCGCGTCTTCGCGACATGCCGATCGAAGATATCACATCGAAAGATGTCTATGATGCAGCTATGACCGGCGACAAGCTCGCTAAAAAAGTGTTTGAATATACAGGAACTATTCTTGGCGAGGCGTTGGCTGACTTCACCGTATTCTCCGCCCCCGAAGCATTCGTTCTTTTCGGCGGTTTGGCAAAGGCAGGGGAATTGCTGTTCAAGCCGGTGCGCGAGGCTATGGAGAAAAACATGCTTTCAATCTGGAAAGGCAAGGTCAAGATTCTCCAGTCAGAGCTCAAGGAGGCTGATGCCGCCGTTCTCGGAGCAAGTGCTCTTGGTTGGGAGGCCAAACCGATGACCACCACTCTAGCTCAGCCGGCAACGGCTACTCCAATTGCGCCTCAGGCATAATGTTACTTTTGACACGATAAAACACAGATGATTGCATATTGTCCCGGCAACGAGAACGATATGCAATCTTTATCTGTTGGTAAAGTTCATTTGGATTATCACTCCGGCTTATTCGTATCGTTGACTTCGTCTTGGATACTCTCGCCCGGCAAATTGCAAGTGAACTTGCATTTGCCCTCGCTTATCCGTATCTTTGCCGAAAAATTTTAGATTACAGATTGTTACCGACATATGAGAATTCACCCTATTTTATTTCTGCTGGCTCTCGTTATTGCCGGTTATTCATGCAGCAGGCAAACGCCTGACGGATCTGCCACCATTGAGGTTGAGACTGTAAGCGGCATAGAAGCCCTTGATACGATTGTTGACATTGAAATCCCTGAAGAACCCGAGATTGATGAGGATTCCGTGGCAATGAGCAAGATTGTTGATAAGGAGGAGGCATTGCGGTATATGCGTAACTCGCCTGATTCGGCTAAATATAGTGAGGGAATCCTCGTCCAGATGGTTTCCGATAATATAGACTACGCGCTTAATTTGTTGAAAAACAAGTTTGACTATTTTATCGTAGTCGATAAACCGTCTATGTATGTTGTTCTATATGATCGGTTCGGTCGGGAGGTAAAAGCCTATAAAATGGCGTGTGCACGCAATTTCGGGA
This sequence comes from uncultured Bacteroides sp., assembly GCA_964438665.1. Lineage (GTDB taxonomy): Bacteria > Bacteroidota > Bacteroidia > Bacteroidales > Muribaculaceae > Paramuribaculum. The sequence goes on along the minus strand of CAYTLU010000287.1, from coordinate 965 downwards.
CAAAGCATAAGAGGAATGATTGCCGTACGCCGGAGGGATTCTTCAAGGCCGGGTTGGTTTACGATTCAACAGACTGGTTATATACCGATGAAAAAGGCTATACATCGCCAACGAAAGGCGTTTATGGCAAGAGGTTTATCAGAATAGTCAACCCGACATCGAACACGATAGGCATTCACGGAACAAACGCTCCGGGCTCGCTCGGACGTCGTGCAAGTCATGGCTGCGTGCGCATTCATCCAGATAAGATTCTTGAACTGGCTGAGTTTATTCAGACCGGCATGCCGATCATTGTCAATCCATCGGCGCGTGATCGCCGTGTCAACCGCGATGAGGGTTATGATATTCCTTATATCAACATCGGGAAAATCAAAGAATTGGAGGAGGAAAAGAAAAATGAGGAATCGAAGGCTGACAGTGTGGCTATAACACCGAAGATCGACAGCATTAGCGGAAAAACGGTTCCGGATACTGTCGGGAATGTTCCGGTGACGACTCCTGAAGTTGTTAACGCTCCTGATCCTAAACCAGAGGGCGAACCTGAGCCTGAAGCTCCGGCATCCGGCGATAATGATGAGCCTCAGACAGAACCGTCTTATTTCGATTCTGCAATTATAATGAGTTATTGAGGTGTTATCGGGAGTAAAGATCGTTTTGAGAACGCTTTTGCCTGTTGCAATTGGCATAGGCGTTGTTATCTGGATGATGGGAGGTGAGTTTTCCATCCGTAGTTTCCGATCAATTCCCTGGAACGAACATTCTTTGTCGGCTCTCGCTCTTGCTTTGCTCTTTGTCATTGGAAGAGAATATGGAATGATGGCGCGTTGGCGCGTCCTTACCGATCAGACATTGTCATGGCGGCAGACATTTAAGGTGACCATGATGTGTGAATTTACATCAGCTATCACTCCTACCACGGCCGGCGGGTCGGCTCTCAGCATGGTTTTTCTCCGTCGGGAGGGTAT
>CAYTLU010000286.1:0-3556 GCA_964438665.1 uncultured Bacteroides sp. | reverse complement strand
CGGAATGCTGTCGGTATCTTCCCGTGCGGCTGCCGTCGGCTTTGGTGCTGTCGGCAGTTTGTCCGCTACGATCCCGATTAGTCTGCTTCTTTTGGGGGCGGGCTCTCGAAAAGGGATCGTATCAAATATCGTTACTCGTATTGTGTCGGTCGTCGTAAGATGCATCCGGCCTCTCGTGTAGAAATGCACATTGAGGCAGAGTGATACTACGAATATCGCAAGTAGCAATACAACCGCTATGTTTTTAACCCTTTCCATATTTGTTCACATATCTGATGAGTGCATCTACGTGCGTTCTGATGATTGCCTGCTTCCCCGCTTCTGAATTCATGTAGGCGACATCATCTTCGTTGTCTTGGAAGAAATTTTCCGACAACACGGCCGCGCATTTCGACTTGCGCAAGATATAGAAACCCTCCTCCCAATCGGGGTCACCGTCGGAATTTTCTGTACGCAGGCGACGCCTGACAAAGTTTTTCTCGGCTTCTTGGTACATCATCGCGGCCAGCTTATCGGCTTTGGTTTCGCCGGCCGAAGTATATGCGCTCCACCCACGAGCGGTTCTCCACTCCGAGCCGTTGCCGGAAGCGTTGCAGTGTACCGATACCAGCACGACATTCGCCGCACCAAACTTTCTGCAGTAGTTGTTTGCTCTGCGGACGCGCTCTGCCAATGAAACATCGTTTTCCTCGGGGACAAGGGCAATGGCATTGTAACCTTGCTTTCGCAACTCGGCGACGACCTGGGCCGCGATCTCTCTCGTGTATGCGTACTCTCGAAACTGCCCGTCGGGACTGCACTTGCCGGGTGTTTCCTTTCCGTGTCCGTTGTCAATCAAACAAATCATATCTTCCGATGCTATTTGGTGGCCGTTGATTGTTCTGCGGCAGCGTTCGTGAGGTGCTCGATGATTTTCTTTGCATCTTTCTCGCTGACGCAATCCACAATGTTTTTGATGATTGTCGGCAGTTCCGTGGTGTGGCTCTTTCTTCGGTTTGCGTGTTCAAACATGGATTTCGCTTCGACGGCTATCAGTCCGGCGCCAAACAGCAATGCTACGAAAGGAAGCAGGTAAAAGTTGAAGAAAAAGCCCAAACAATCAACAAGAAAACCAATCATAATGAAGCGGAAGTATTCGCTAATCTTTGATATGGTTACACGCAGTTTGTGCGAGTGAATGCGTTGATTCGTTATTTTGGCGGTGTGTACACCGTCCCAAAGATCGAGCATAATAGCAACAATCACCAATATGCAGATGATAAGCAGCAGGCTGAAAAACAGCCGGACTTTCTCTATTTGTAACAATGTCTCCATATCAGCAGACGATAAGATAGGTTGCACCTCCGAGAACTCCGCCCGCGACGGTCAGGCCGAGATCAATCCAATCCCACTTACCGCCCCACGCTCTGTCTTTGTATTCAAGGCAGCCGCCGGCAACCATCGAGGTAAACACTGCGCTATAAAGAGAACCGGCGCCTAAACCGATGATGAAGCCGCCGGCAAGGTGCTTCAGCCTGTTACTCCGCTTAAACCATTCTATCACCTTTTTCATCTCTCAGTATCGTTAATTGTGAAAACTTTCCAATCTATATTATCTTTCTCATTCCAACCATTTTGTATGGTCTCTGTTATATACAGAGCAATAGCCTGTGAGAACGCATAGTAATCCTCTGCATTCTCAAAAGTTTGGTAGATAGGCGTACCGTCTACCTGTTCGTTTACTTTTAATACAAGTGGGAAATGAATGTCCTTGCAGCGTTCAATGGCTGCATAGTTCAACTGATTCTCTATGGACAAATATACCGGCTGATTATTCCAAACAAAGCCGTTTACAATCTTATCATTGGTAAGACTGTTTATCGCGGAAATGACAAGTTCTTTGATTTCGGGAAGAAGCGGTTTATGATCGAATGTATGACGGAATTCCCATCCTGTGTCGTTCGCGTCATCGTCTTTCCAAAATCCATAGAATAATATCCATTTGGACTGTCCTACACGCATAAGACAATCCTGCCGCTCCTTTGTGCCGTAAATCTTTTCCATTCTAACGAACTTTGATTTACGGCAAAAGTAGCGGCCGAATCTATAATACTTATTTTATCTTTTTACGGTTGTTAGGTGAAGTTGTACTTTCGCTTATTCCCGTCAAACACTTCACACCTTATAACGGTCTCGAATGGAAAGCCGTCTTCAATGTCGCTTATTTTGTCGAGGATGCCTTTCATCTCTACGGATGCAGTAAAGAACTTTCCCCACTCATTATTGCTCGGATTGCGGAAAGATGCCAAATATCTGTCCTCACCTTCTTTGGTCTCTATACCTGTCTCGAAGTCGTGGATCTCAATCGCAATGTTCACGATGTCACTCAAACGGGTTACTTTGCCCGGGAAGCGTTTTTTCCCGTCGGTTGGGGTGTATGTAACACCCATTTCTGAAAATTTCTTCATGTTCTGTCCTGTTAATTTGTTGAATAAGTGTTTGCAGTCAGCGTGGCACGCCATGCCTTTGAAAGAACCAATTATTTGCTGTCTTCGCTTGCGCGATTTTAGTTCAGATAATTTGCGAGCGGCATTCACTTTTATGCGCTTTCGCAGCAAAGCATAATCGCCATAATTGACATACCCCAGCGCATCCATTCCTGCGGATATGGGCGCCACTCGTTCGCTGGGCTTAATCGTAAGACCTATTCGCTCCGATTCCGAGTGTAGGCAATCCCGCCATTTCCATAAATCACGTTTGCTCTCGCCGAGGATAAAGATGTCATCACAGAATCGGAAATAATGCACCGCTCCATATACCTCTATCATTTTATGGTCTATGTCATTGTGATATAGATTGCCGAAGAACTGCGATGAGCGTAATCCTTTGCTTATACCTCGCTCACCGTCAGGATTAAGTGCTTTTACAAAATTCTCGAGTATCGGCAATAGTATCGGGTCTCCCACATACTTTTTGATAGTAGATATTAGGATCTCGTGAACTATACTGTCATAATACCCTTTGTAGTCACTTTGATAATAGAATTTAAGGTTGGGGTTCGCGGCAATTGCCGCCTGTATTTGGTGAAACAAGCCGTGCGGTCCGCGTCCTTGTATAGAGGCCGCAGTTGTTTCTATCAGCAGTGGAGCAAGCCTGGTTTCTATCGTTTCCATAATAGCGTTGCTTCCTATGCGCTCCAAAACGGACGGCGCCTGCACGACCCTCATTTTCGGGCCGTCTTCCGTAAGAAAGGATTTGAGTTTTTTTATACGAAACGAGCCGTCTCCGATTTGTTCTTTAAGAGTTTCTATTATCTGTCTCTTATTCTTTACATAACGAGACATTCTTGGAGAACACTCGGTGCCATCTATAATGATTTTCGTCCTTTGACGACAACCGCTACGGGTATCGGCAGCCCGTAAATTCGCCATGACGCGCTTGAATGAGCGGTCTAAATTTTCGTCGGAGATTATCTCCGAGATGAGGTTGTACAACGGATAAACTATTGTTGAGTTATCCTCAATACCTCCTATGTCGTGGGCCGCCTTCCGACCCTGTGGGGAGCAACTAAGCTGCT
>CAYTLU010000285.1:0-4106 GCA_964438665.1 uncultured Bacteroides sp. | reverse complement strand
GAATGCGTTGTTTAAGGACCTTATACAACTCTGTTTCCTCGCGCTTAATCAGGTCGTAACCGAGCTTCTTCAGGAGTTTGATGGTCTTCATCGCCATTTCGCGGTCATACGACTTCTCGCTATCAGGAAGTTGGGAGTAGGGAACCATATCCGGGGTTTGTTTCAGCCGATCATCCCTCTGCGGTCCATAAGTCCAGCCCTCCGCCTGGCGGTTCTCCGCCCATATTTCGTGCGCATTCTCGGCAATGGCTTCGCGCAGTTCGTTCAGATCTTCGGTCAATTCTACGTCCGACAAGTCAATCGGTTTCGGGGTATAAGTCTTCATACTGTTTGAGTTTATATTATTAAATTATTCTGTTTCATGTCTCTTTAATCGCTCTATTGTATGTGTGTCCTCCGCATTTAGCAATCGGTTTCGCTTCGGGTTATTCGCTTGTTTTTGCATAGGGCGGCAGCACGGCATCCGTATGGTCCGAAATTTTGGCCATCAACAGGTCTTGTCTCTATATTCGGCTCTGCCAACCGGCATCTCCTAACAAGGAACTGCACCGTCACCGGCTTATCCCGAGCTGTCAAGGCATCTACGATTTGTCGGCAGGGCACGACTTCGCTTTCTTCACCAAATATTCCCGGTATGCCCCCGGCAGAACCTCTATAAGTTTTTTATCGAGTTCATTAACATTATAGTCGACAGCAGCCAATTTTTCATTCGAGCAGATGTCAAGATGGGCGAATTTTTTCTTATCAATATCTTTCTGTTTTGCCGACGAATACAAATCGGTAATTTGCGCATTCGTCTGTTCATCCTTTGTCAGAGGGCGGTAACGCAGCAGCAGCTGTTCAACAATCCATCTATTATGTTCCATCTTCCCCAGTTGATCAAGCATTGCCTGGTCAAAGTCATGTATTTCCGGGTGAAATTTGTATTCACCTTTAGGGTCGAGTCTCATGCACCTGAATTTCGTCCACATTGAATAGACGTTGTATTTATTCGACCACATCTTTGCCGATTTAGTCTTGCCCGCGGTATCTGTACGATTATCGCTCTTTTCTGAATAGATCTTTTTTAACTGCTCCTGGAAACTCTTTAAATCGGTCTTAACCTGTTCATAACTGAACGTTTGCTCGCGCTCGGCACATTTCTGCTGCTCGCTTTTCATCCACTCCTCGCACTTATTTTTTACATCTTCCTGCTTGTTTCTTACATCTTCCCGATTGTCGGGATTGTCTTCGGGATACTGACGATCAGACAAATAGCCATAGTCATCATCTATCAACCCATTCCCCTCATAGCGCGACCGCGTTTTTTCCCACGCATATTTTTCGTATGCCTCATCAACTTTCTTTGCGACAGATTCGGACAGCTCGACCAAATCTCTGTTATAACACAGCGAGGTCATACCAAAGGCTTTTAGCTTGGCATGGTACCTATTGTTCAGATTTATTTGGCGAAGCAGGTCGTCGTTCAATCGTTGATAGACCAAGACTTGAAGCGTCGAACTGCTCTCATATACGCTATCGGGCAAATATGCAGCCGCGGCTATCGCCCGGTTATTCTCGGGCAGGCATATAGCAATTGTCAGCTTTGCATTACTGTTTGCGGCAGCATCTGCAATGTACTGCTGAATATTTGGATTCTCCACCGACCCGCTGAGGAACTCCCACTCTATATCTATAAAATCTTTTCCCAAGTAATCTCCCTTATAGGGTGACTCGCAATACTCATCCTCCAAAGGATTCAGCCAGCTGTAAGTCTCAAAATCGCTGTATGCTCCTTTCCCAACTTCGGCGACATCCCTATAACGCGCCACGGCGAACATCTCCTTAAAGCGGCCCATAAAGAAGTGTTTTTCCTGCTCCATCGCAGCGTCGATAAACGTTATGCGAGTGCGTTTTTTATTCGTTTCGAAATTGGGATAATGAGCCAAATGCGCCGCCTCAATAGCCACTGCCGATCCCATGCGCGACATACCGACAACAACAAGATGCACAAACTTATCCTCATCAGCCGTTATGCCGCCAAAACCCTCAAGGGGTAAATATTTACACATGCTCTCAACATCGAACTCTTGGCATACAAGAACATTTTGGGCCCATGTTTCGTAGTAGTTAAATGGCTGAAAATCTATTTTCTGGCCATCTATATCCGTAACTTGAAGAATATTGAAAGATGTTTGATACTCAAACATTACCCTGCAAACCAATCTGTTCGTCTCGTTGAATTTCTCTACCCGCTCTATATTGTCGCTTATCAGTTTCAAACAGGCCATATTCATCGTATCGTGGTACGATTCGATATCATCCGTGCGTGTATCTTCACCGAGGATATATATCTCCCGGGCATTTCCCACCTGAAGGCTTTTCATATCCTCCTCAGAGGTGCGGCTGCCATAGAGTATTATTACGCGCTGCTGCTGGGCCTCTGTCAGTGTAGAGAACAACTCTCGCCTGAAACTCTCCACATCGCGCGAGGTTTGGATAAGGATATAGGGAAGGGGTTTCCGCTCGAACTTCTCAAATATCTGCCTCACAATGCCGGGCACCATATCATTGCCCCCAATTATAACATAATGCGGGTTATTTTTCAGGAACCGCCCGTATTTAACCTCACCCTTCAGCCACTTCTCCTTTCTTGAATCTACCCAGCCTACGATCGAGGAGACCAATAATCCATTTAGCAAAAACACTCCAAGTATAGCTATCAGCGCAGACCAGCCTCGCCCGCCTTGAGATGTTGTCATATGCTGGTTGCCCGGGTCGATAAAGTGGTAATATGTACACCAGAACAAATTGGGGCTCTCCTGCTTTTCTCTAATTTCAGAGGGCAATTCACTGTCCTCGCACGAGTACAGTTCCGTTGCATAAGCCAGCTCTTTGGGCGAATCAACAAACACCCAATCCGAAAGCACAGTAAGAAAAATCGGTGTCAAAATAATAAGACAGCACGCTTTGCGCAGAAAATGCCCATTGATTAAATGCCAATCAAACTGCGGCCGCCGGGCAAGGAAAAGCGAGATCGCATATACGCCATAGTGAAGTGCAAAACCGGCTGCCACATAAGTACACCACTTCAGGAAATTGCCATCGCGGCCAGCCAACAGGAGACCCATAACCAAGAGACCTGCAAATATGACAATCCAGTCTAAATTACACTTAAGAAACTTACACATAACTCGCTGCTATATCAATTCCAAATTGTCCTTTTTCACACTCACACAGGCATATCCCAACCCGTTTATTCTGATGGCTACCTTAGGATCGTCGTCCTCCACTATACTCAACTCCCCCTCGAGACCCTTCATCGGGCCACCGACAAGGCGCACACGATCTCCGACTTTAAGATGTTCCACAACCGAGACTTTTTCTTCGGCATTGTGCAAGAGGAATTTGAGACTTTCGATCTGCTCGTCCGGTATCGGCGTAGCCAACTCCGTGGAGCCGGGATAGGCTATGAACTTAAGAATGAACGACAATCTGCGGAATTGGTCCTCCTCATCCGGGGCAATGCGAACAAAGACTACCATCGGTATTACTATCCGGTCGATCTTTTTTCGGCGGTCGCTCCACTGATGTACTTCGGTTTGAACGGCCACATAATTTTCGATCCCCAACCTGCATAAATTCGCGGCAACTCTCCGTTCGCAATTGGTATGAACAAGCACCGCCACCCAACGTTTTGGGCGCGCTTCGCGGCCGTCTGTCCCATCGACAAACGGGCTTGTATTCGAATTGAGGTCGCAACGATCCGCTCTCACAACTCAACTATTTTACGTATCCCGCAAAAGGAAATATGACTCTACATACAAAGTTAGCAGTTTTATTCCATTTAATGTTCTTTTCGGGAAATAAAATCGCACGAAACAGCACATTTTTTTCAACACAGACGCTGCCGCAGACGAATTAAACAAATATTTTGAGCCTAAACTGAAGTAAGGAAAGAAGCTCAAAAATCAAGGTTGTCCGCTCGACCGACTCACTTTCTCGGCGAGGGGAGTGCGACGGAATGCCCTCTTGCTTTCTACCGTGCTGCGCGCTCGTCCGGTTATTTAACGGGCCTCCTATGCGTAGTCGTGCCGTTAACGCCATCCCAATCTCCCGCAGCACCA
>CAYTLU010000284.1:0-33716 GCA_964438665.1 uncultured Bacteroides sp. | reverse complement strand
TCATCAAAAAATGATTAAAAAAGCTGCGATATGACGAATTTTGTTTATCTTTGTATGATATTCGGTTAATAGGCAATATGCGCCTTTTTCCGACTATCACAAACCAATCTGAGAGTTGTCTAAATATTACGAAACCAAATGATTTCAGACAGAGATAACAACAAGGCTAAAGCAAGAAACGCCAAGCCGCTCCAAACAAAAAAAGAATGCCAGAAGCACATCTTACGCTGCCTATGGTGGGCTTTTGGAGGCTTCATGGCTTTTATATTCCTGTTTTTCGTATTGGTCTATAACGGAATAATAGGCTACATGCCGGATGTTGAAGAGTTGAAAAATCCGGCCGATAAATTCGCATCGATAATCTACACCGCCGATGGTGAAGAGATGGGCCGATTCTACCGCAATACCGGCAACCGTGTATATGCCGACTATGACGAAATCTCACAGCACGTTGTCGATGCGCTCATCGCAACGGAGGACGCACGCTTCGAAGATCATTCCGGAATCGATTTCCGCGCACTGGCTCGCGTCGGTTTCAAAACACTGTTAATGCAAGACCGCAGTGCCGGTGGCGGCTCTACCATAACGCAGCAGCTTGCTAAGCAACTCTACTCCCCCGAGAGCAACTCAATGTTCAGCCGCGCACTCCAGAAGCCAATCGAATGGATGATCGCCGTCAAGATCGAACGCTTCTACACCAAAGAAGAAATCGTCAAAATGTATCTCAATCAGTTTGACTTTCTCTATAATGCTGTCGGGATCAAATCAGCAGCGCAAGTCTATTTCAACAAACATCCCAAAGACCTGAAAATCGAAGAAGCGGCGATGCTTGTCGGAATGGTGAAAAATCCGTCGATATACAATCCCGTGCGCCATCCCGAACGCACCCGCGACCGCCGCAATGTGGTTTTCGACCAGATGGAAAAAGCAGGCATGTTGACCCGGGCGCAAAAAGATTCGCTCAGCCGGCTCCCGCTGACTTTGGATTTTCACCGCGTAGGGAACCACAGAGAAGGCATCGCACCATATTTCAGGGAGGAACTCCGCTATATGCTCCGGGCAAAAAAACCTGAGCGCGAGAATTATCGCGGATGGGAATATGACCAATTCCGCGCCGACTCTATCGAATGGGAACGCAACCCGCTTTTCGGATGGATCGAAAAGAACCCAAAGCCCGACGGATCGAAATATGACATCTACAACGATGGACTGCGCATCTACACAACGATCGACTCCCGAATGCAGCGATATGCCGAAGAAGCCGTGACCGAACATCTCGGAGGATATCTGCAGCCGGCTTTCTTCAGAGAGAAAAGAGGCTCCAGAGGTGCGCCCTATTCGACAAACCGATCCGAAATTTCTGAAATACGTGTCAATCATCTTATCCGCAACGCCATGAAGCAGACCGACCGATGGCGCAACATGAGGAAAAGCGGATACAGCGATGATGAAATAAAAGCTTCATTCAACGAACCGCGTGAAATGAAGATATTTTCATATTCCGGACCGATCGATACGGTCATGACTCCGCTCGACTCGCTTATCTATCAGAAACATATCCTTCGCACCGGCTTTATGGCGATGGATCCCAAAAGCGGACATGTGAAAGCCTACGTCGGCGGACCGGACTTCAACTATTTCCAGTATGATATGGTCTCGACAGGACGCCGTCAGATCGGATCAACGGTCAAACCGTTCCTCTACACTTACGCAATGGAGGAAGGCTACACACCATGCGACATGTTTTCCAACACTCTGCCGGAACTGTATGAAGCCGGCCGCATCTGGCGACCAAAATCCGGACGCGCGCGTGTCGGGCAGATGGTTGATCTGCGCTGGGCTCTGACCAACTCCAACAACTGGATATCGGCACGTCTAATCAGCACCCTGTCACCCGGAGCTCTTGTCCGCACGATGCAAAGATTCGGAATCACATCCAAACTGGAACCGGTGCTGTCGCTCTGTCTTGGTCCGGCCGATGTCTCAGTCCGCGAAATGGTGACAGCCTACACCGCTTTCGCCAACAAAGGCATGCGGGTAGATCCGATTTTTGTCACGACAATCACAGACTCCAACGGCGGCATCATCGCCGAATTCACCCCCCATCACACAGAAGTCATATCAGAAAAAGCCTACTACCGCATCCTGTCAATGATGATGAATGTGGTCAACAGCGGCACCGGCGCACGCCTACGCCGCGCCCCCTACAACCTGACGGCTGAAATGGGCGGAAAAACCGGAACCACCAACTACAATGCCGATGGATGGTTCATGGGATATACGCCACATCTTGTGGCCGGATGCTGGGTTGGCGGCGAAGAACGTTTCATCCACTTCAACAATATGGGCTACGGACAGGGCGCAGCGATGGCTCTGCCTATCTATGGGAAGTTCATGAAAAAAGTTTACTCCGACAGACATCTGCCCTATTCCCAATCGGATAAATTTGAATTCCCGGAAGACATCAAGATATGCGAAAGCGAATTCACCGATGACCTCGGAAGTGAATCCGATGAGGTCGCTGAAGAGTCTATGGAAAATGCTTTTGACTGATTTCCGACATACCCAATTAGAAAAGACAACCACCAAAACAACGAAATAATAATCATAACATAACAACCTGACAAATGAAATTCAACGTTTCGAGCAAAACTCTCTACAACTACGTGTCAGCAGTGAGCAAGATCATCAATGCCAAGAACACGATGCAGATTCTCTACAACTTCCTATTCATTTTGGAAGACAATATCTTAACAATCAAAGCTGCTGACATGGAAAATTCCCTTGTCGGCCGTCTGGAGGTGACAGAGGCAGAAGGCTCCGGCCGTTTTTGCCTTGACGCGCGCCGCATCGTGGAACTATTCAAAGAGATGCCGGATCAGGGCATAACGTTTGAAATCAACGATGAAAACTTCGAGATGAAAATATCTTACAGTAACGGATGCTACAACACCGTTGCGATAAACGGTCTCGAATATCCCGACAAAGCCACAACTGAAACCAATGAAGATCAGGTGTCATTTGTTTGCGCCGGACAGCAAGTGATCAAAGGCATTGAAAACACACTGTTTGCCGTTGGCAATGATGAGATACGTCCTCAGATGATGGGCATCCTTTGGGATGTGAAGCCGGAATGCATTATATTCGTGGCCACCGACACCAGAAAGCTTGTGCGCTACACTAACGGCACATCTCATCCACAAACTTCCTGCTCATTCATCCTTCCGGTAAAAGGCGCTACAGTTCTTAAAAACGTCTTTGCAAAAGAGGAGGAAATAAAAGTCACCGTAACCAACACATCCGCAGTGTTCGACACCGAACGCTTCACATTCGAATGTCGTCTCATCAAAGGTCATTTCCCGGACTACAACCGCGTAATCCCGACAGCAAACCCCTACTCGCTGACCGTTGACCGCCAGTCGTTCCTGACCTCCGTGCGCCGCGTGTCCGTATTTGGTGATGAAGGTGGCGGGCTAGTCAAGTTCAAGTTCAACAATGGAGAAGTGCGTCTGAGTGCAAGCGACAACAGCTTCGGCACATCAGGATGGGAAGCCGTTCCATGCGACTACAATGGACCGGAACTTCAAATGGGATTCAGCAGCCTCTATCTGGTTGAGATTCTCGGAACGTTCTCAACAAAAGAAATCACGATGAAAATCGCTGATCCAAGCCGCCCCGCGCTCTGCCTACCGGCTGAAAACGACCCCGACTGCGAGCTAGTCATGATTCTCATGCCAATGAACATTGTTGACTAACCCACAGACGAAAACCGAAGCCCGATGAAACTGAACCTGACAAAACCGCTGGTATTCTTCGACCTGGAAACTACAGGCATAAACATAACCCATGACCGGATTGTAGAAATATCCATCATTAAGGTATGGCCCGATGGACGCGAGGTGGAACGCACGCGCCGCGTCAACCCCGAAATGCACATTCCGGAAGAGGCTACAGCCATCCATCATATCACCGATGAAGATGTTGCAGGAGAACCGACATTCAAACAGATTGCAAAAAGCCTCGCAGAGATATTCAACGACAGCGATATTGCCGGGTTCAACAGCAACCGCTTTGACATTCCGCTGCTGATCGAGGAATTCAACCGTGCCGGAGTGACTTTGGATCTGTCAAAGACACGGTTTGTAGATGTCCAGACCATTTTCCACAAGAAAGAGCAGCGCACGCTTGTGGCTGCATACAAATTCTATTGCGGGAAGAATCTCGACGAAGCCCACTCGGCAAATGCCGACACTCGCGCCACCTATGAAGTGTTGAAAGCACAACTTGATCACTACGATGACCTGCCTAACGACATAAAGGCTCTGGCTGAATACTCGTCTCATTCCCGCAATGTGGATTTTGCGGGACGCATCGTAAAGGATGATAACGGACGTGAAGTCATCAACTTTGGGAAATACAAAGGAAAACTCGCGGAAGATGTGTTGCGCTCTGACACCGGATACTACGGCTGGATAATGCAAGGCGACTTCCCGCAGAACACAAAGGACGCATTCTCACACATATATCTGCGCGTTCATAAACCGCATTAACAACAAAAACAGGATCTCAGATGCTTGACGGGAAACATATCATACTGGGAATTAGCGGCGGAATCGCAGCCTACAAATCGGCGATGCTCGCAAGATTGCTGATCAAGCGCGGCGCCGAGGTGCAAACGGTTATCACGCCATCGGGAAAAGAGTTCATCACTCCGGTCACACTGTCTGCGCTAACCGGCAAACCGGTGATCTGCGATTTCTTCACAGCCAACACCGGCCAATGGAACAGCCATGTCGATCTCGGCCTTTGGGCGGATGCTATGGTGATAGCTCCGGCAACGGCATGCACAATCGGCAAGATGGCCAACGGCGTGGCCGACAATATGCTTGTAACCACCTACCTTTCTGCCAAAGCTCCGGTATTCATTGCTCCGGCTATGGATCTCGACATGATGGCACATCCATCAACCGTAAGGAATCTGGAATTGTTGCGCAGCTATGGCAACCACATAATAGAGCCAACATCGGGAGAACTGGCAAGCCACCTCATCGGCAAAGGCCGCATGGAAGAGCCGGAACGAATCGTAGAGATACTTGACGAGTTCTTTTCCATGGGAGAATCACTGAAGGGCAAAAAAGTGATGATAACCGCAGGCCCTACATATGAGCGCATCGACCCGGTCCGGTTCATAGGCAATTTCTCATCCGGGAAAATGGGCTATGCGCTTGCTGATGCAGCCGCCCGCATGGGAGCCGATGTCACCGTAGTCAGCGGTCCGGTGCAAGTGAATGTTTCGGAGAGAAACATAAAAGTCATCTCCGTTGAATCAGCATGCCAGATGCGGGATGCATGCGTCACGCTTTTCCCGGAAACGGATATTGCAATCATGTGTGCTGCAGTCGCCGATTACGCTCCTGCCGAACCACTGACGCACAAAATCAAGCGTGAGACATCAGAAGTGCCGACAATCCGCCTGATAAAAAATCCTGACATTGCGGCAACTCTCGGAAAAATGAAACGACCGGGACAGATACTTGTCGGATTTGCGCTTGAAACTGACAACGAACATGCCAATGCTCTCGAAAAGCTGAACCGAAAGGACCTCGATATGATTGCTCTAAACTCGCTCCGCGATGCACAGTCTGGATTCGGCACAGACACAAATAAAGTGACTCTCATCAAATCAGACGGTTCTGAGATTCAGATTCCGCTAAAACAAAAAACAGAAGTGGCTGTTGATATTCTCAAGGAGATCAGCCGAACACTCCAATCATAAGAAACAATAAGCTTCTATGACATTTATCGCCAAGATGACCCTTAGAAAAAACATATCAGCATTAATCCTGTTCTTAGGCGCGATTTTCGCGGCCGGCGGACAGGAACTCAACTGCACGGTAGAGGTCAACGCCGATCAGGTGCAGGGACAGGAGCATGTATTCGAGACACTGAAAGAGGCGATAAATGACTATCTGAACACCACAAAGTTCACATCAGCACAGTTCTCTCCAAGCGAAAAAATCGATTGCCGATTATTTCTGACCATTAAAGAATACACTGACGACGTTGTCAAAGGCGACCTTCAGATCCAATCGACACGACCGGTCTATAACAGTGCATACACCACGACTCTCATAAATTTCAAGGACAACAAGATCGAATTCACCTACCGCGAAAACGAACCGCTTGTGTTTTCGGAGACTACGATGGAGAGTAACCTGACTGCGTTGCTCAACTATTATGCCTATCTGATTCTTGCAATAGACTTCGATTCATTTTCGCCACGCGGCGGTCAGGCATATTTTGACCGTCTGGCCACAATCGTGCAATTGGCCCAGTCTTCGGGAGAGGTCGGATGGAAACAATTTGAAGACAACAGAAATCGCTCCGCCGTGTTGGGCGCATTCACCGATCCGCAGACAGCGGCATTTCGCGATCTGATCTACCAATACCACCGCAAAGGGCTTGATGAAATGTCGGTCAGCCCCGACAAAGGGAGAGCCAATATAACTCAAAATCTGGAGATTCTGAAAAAGATCTACGAAGCGGCTCCAATGTCTGTAGCCCTTACCATTTGGCACGACTCAAAACTTGATGAGCTGATAAACGTCTATAGCAAAGGCTCTCAAACCGAACGCGATGATGTCTATAATCTTCTGACGACACTATTCCCGACTGACCAGAACAGGCTCATAGACATCAAGACCCCGCCACCCACACGCTAACCGCCACCACTACATTGAGAAAATGCTTGAATCACTCCACATATCAAACTACGCACTGATCGACTCTCTGGACATCGACTTCCGGCCGGGCTTCAACATTATAACCGGCGAAACAGGTGCCGGAAAATCAATCATACTCGGTGCGCTGTCGCTATTGCTGGGCGGTCGTGCAGACTCGCGCACAATCCGCCATTCAGAAGCAAAATCAGTGATTGAAGCAACCTTCATCATAAACGGCAATGATCTGCTGAAAGACTACTGCTTAGCTAATGACATCGAATGGGATGACAACACAATGATTATGCGGCGCGAACTCGCTCCCTCCGGACGGTCACGAGCGTTCATCAATGATTCGCCTGTCAACCTCAACGCCATGCAGGAAGCCGGAAGAAGACTTATAGACATTCATTCGCAACATAAAAATCAGCTGCTTGCCGAACCGGAGTATCAACGACAGATAATCGACTCCATTGCCAACAACACAGAGCGACTTAAAGCATATACAATTCAATATCAGGAGTTCCGCAATGCCCTGCGCCAATATAAAGCAGCAAAAAACACATTGTCGCGCGACCGCGATAACGCTGATTTTATGGAATTTCAACTAGGGCAACTGGAAGCCGTTGATTTGAAAGAAGGTGAACTGGCGCAACTGGAGGCCGACAGAGAAAAGGCTGCTGAGCAAACCGAACTTCAAAGCAATATCAATGAAGCGCTGGATGCACTCAGCGAAGGACAGAGCAACGCTATAGCCCAGCTTGAAAAATGCAGAAACGCATGTGCCGAGATCGAGCACCTGTTCAATGACGATGACAAACTGCCGGAGCGCATGGATGCCGCACTTGTTGAATTGTCCGACATTTCCGAAACACTTCTTGAACTACAGAGTTCCATCTCGTCAGAAACAGTCAACGATCTTGAATATATCGAACAGCGCATTGCCACTATCGAGACTCTCATGCGAAAGCACAATGTCAGTTCCGACAATGAGTTGATCAGTCTGCGCGATTCACTTCAGGAACGACTTGACAACCTTTCAGACAGCGAAAACATCCTTTCCGCGCTTGAACACGAGGCCAGACGCGCCAAAAAGAAGGCTATGGAGACGGCCAAAGAAATATCCGGCGCACGAAAAGAAGCCGCCATCCGTTTTGCTGAGGAACTGACATCTGCGGCGACCCCTCTTGGCATGAAAAATCTGCAATGCATCATAAACGTGGATTCCACTGATATGTCTCCTACCGGAATTGACAATGTCGAATTCCGATTTGCTTTCAACAAGAATCAGGAACCGATGCCGATTGCAGGAACTGCGTCAGGCGGTGAAATATCACGTCTGATGCTGTCAATAAAAAATATTGTAGCTGACAGGTTCAATCTCCCGACGATAATATTTGATGAAATAGACACCGGAGTCTCAGGCGATGTTGCCTCACGCATGGGGCGGATGATGCATGGAATGTCTGAACACATCCAAGTCATAACGATTACGCATCTGCCGCAGGTGGCAGCCCGGGGCGACAGTCATTATAAGGTATTCAAAGAGGATGACGAACATGCCACACATACACGCATAGCCCGACTGGACGGCGAACAACGCGTCAGCGAACTGGCCTTGATGCTGAGCGGCGATGCCGACAATGAAGCAGCCCGCGCCAATGCTGCCGCCCTTCTCTCTGAGGCCGCATCAGAGAGAACGTAGTTTTTTTGAACCATACAAATCCAACAACACAGAAAATATGCAACCATCTGACTATATATTCGGTATAAGAGCCGTGATTGAAGCTATCGAGGCCGGCAAGGAAATTGACAAGATTCTCGTCAAAAAAGATATTAACGGCGACCTTGCACCGGAATTGCTTGACAAGGCCCGCAAAAGTCATATCCCGGTTCAGCGAGTGCCGATTGAGAAAATAAACCGTATCACCCGCAAAAACCATCAGGGAGTGGTGGCTATGGTAAGTGCGGTAATATATCACCGTCTGGATATTCTGGTCCCGCAACTGTTTGAAGAAGGGGTTCTTCCTTTTATCGTAGTGTTGGACGGCATCACGGATGTACGCAATTTTGGCGCAATAGCACGCACATGCGAATGTGCCGGTGTTGATGCCGTTGTCATCCCGCGTCATGGAAGCGTGAGCGTCGGTGGCGATGCGGTAAAGACATCGGCCGGAGCTCTGCACCATCTTCCGGTGTGCCGCGAGCAATCGACCCTTTCGGCTATTAAACTGCTTAAAGATTCCGGATTCAACATAGTGGCAGTGTCGGAGAAAGCCGACATAAACTATACAACCACAGACTATACAGGTCCGACAGCACTGGTTCTTGGAGCGGAGGATGTCGGCATTTCCGCTGATGTGCTTCGTCAATGCGACACTTTTGTTTCAATTCCGATGTTCGGTCATATCGGATCGCTCAATGTGTCAGTAGCAGCCGGAGTATTGATGTATGAAGTGGTTCGCCAACGTCTTGAAGCAAACATGGAAGTAATATAACAACATACAATCGCCTGGAATATGTCACGTAAGATCTTCGTCATATCTCTTCTGTTTTTCAGCTGCATGGCAACAAGCGCATCATTGCGTTTCAACGGCACTGCCTTACCTCCGGTTGAAATTCAAACAGCTCCGTCAACCGGTCTGGAAGCACTGTATGTTGTCAACTCGACAAACGGAATCTCCATCACATACACGGCTTCTTCATCAACCGTTCCGGTAACCGTAACCGGCTATGGCATGCGCGGCGCATCATATCCCGAAACGATCGATCCGTCAACCATAAGCCGTAATGGAGCCGAAATCACCGTCAGCAACCTCACCCCTGATACCGGATATATTTTCACAGAACCGGCCAAAGTCACCTACTACTGGATTACCGACTATTCCGCACATCCCTACACCATCTCCGACATTCAACCGGCATCCGAACAGGAATGTGACCGCACGTTTCTGACCGTAAGCGGATCTGCACCAAAAATGATCTACTATTCAATCACAGGCCGCAGCAATGAAATAGACAGGCAGATAAAACTCTCTTACACTACCCTTGTCGCAGATACGGAATCCGACAATTATATTTCTGCCGAAACTTCAGTAGATCTTCCTCATGTTGAAGGCACAATAAATATAGACCCACCGCTCTGCGACACATATTTTCATCTGACAGGCGACCGATTCCTACGCCAATGGGATGAAGAATCGGAAGCTACTTCCGGCCGATTCTCAGCAACTGCCGTCAACGCCATAACAACGGCGCAACAGACCGCACGTGAAGCCGACAACGAACTGAAAGTTGAAACCGCAATGGGCGGCTCCGCACCGGTTGAGATCGCATTCCATGCAGCAGTCAGCGATGCCGTTGTTTACACGCAGTGGCTGATGGCTCGCGATGAAGAGATGCAAGACATCGTATATCGTTCGTCAGATCTTGATTTCTCCTACACATTCACCGAAATGGGTACATTCTATGTGCGCTTTGAGGCTGCTGACGCTTCCGGCCGATGCGAATTTTTCGGCGAAACCTACAGCGTCTATATCGGTGAGTCTTATATGCGCTGTCCCAATGCCTTTTCCCCGGGGGCAAGTCCGGGAGTCAACGATGAATGGAAAGTGAGCTATAAATCAATAATAGATTTCGAGTGTTATATATTCAACCGCTGGGGCGAAAAAATGGCTGAATTCCACAACCCCGCCCAAGGATGGGACGGAAAGTATAAAGGCAAAGTGGTGCCGGCAGGTGTATATTACTATGTCATCAAAGCGCAAGGCTCTGATGGCAAAGACTACAATCTCAGCGGCGACATCAACATTTTGAACTATACGGACTGACACACGAATGAAAAAAATATCATCAATTGCTTTTCGGACATTTCTTATAGCAGCATGTTTTGCCGGCATAAGCGGTAAAACATTCGCTGCACATCCGGCAGAGCCGGCTTCGACAGTGAATCCTGCCATTCCGAAAAAAGTCAAATTTGCCGATCAAGATGTGAAACTTGACCGCATCGACATGTATGAACGGCTTGACCGCGAACTGACAGCAATGACATATACCCACGGCAACACACTGCTGACTCTGAAACGCGCCAACCGCTATTTCCCCATACTGATTCCAATTCTCAAAGAAAACGGAATCCCGACAGATCTTGTTTATCTGGCCTGCATCGAAAGTTCGCTTAACCCGACAGCGATTTCCTCGGCCAAAGCTGCGGGGCTATGGCAGTTCATGCCTGCAACAGCCCGCGAATATGGTCTGGAAGTCAACGAATATGTCGATGAACGTTTCAATATTGAAAAAGCTACTGCCGCAGCCTGCCGCTATCTGAAGGCTGCATATACAAAATATGGCAACTGGGAATCGGCAGCCGCCTCCTACAACGGCGGCATGGGGCGAATATCAAACGAACTTGCAGCGCAATATGCGTCAACGGCCTATGACCTGTATCTGACAGAAGAAACGTCCCGCTACATGTTCCGCCTGCTGGCAATGAAAATGATTCTTGAGCATCCGTCAAGATATGGTTTCCGATTAAAGGCCGACCAACTCTATCAACCGATTGAATATGAAATTGTCGAAGTCAACGAACCGGTTGAAAGCTGGATTGACTGGGCAAAGGAACATGACATAACCTATTTGCAGCTCCGGACAGCCAATCCGTGGATCAGAGCAAGGTCACTGCCGAACAAATCCGGGAAAACCTATCTGATCAGCGTGCCGAAGAAAGAATCGCTCTATCACTCATCGCAAAAAAAACACGTGTATAACAAAAACTGGATATCTAAATGATGCATACACCCGACATTCCGACAGACGGCGACAGCATGACGCAGCTCGACGTTTTAGGGGCAAGGGTGCATAACCTGAAAAATATTGATGTCACCATCCCCCACGGCAAGCTGTCAGTCATAACCGGACTGAGCGGCTCAGGAAAATCATCGCTTGCTTTCGACACGATCTATGCCGAAGGTCAACGCCGCTATATCGAGACGTTTTCAGCCTATGCCCGCAATCTGCTGGGCAATTTGGAGCGACCGGATGTCGATAAAATCACCGGTCTGAGTCCGGTAATCGCCATCGAACAAAAAACGATCAACCGCAATCCGCGAAGCACCATCGGCACGACAACCGAAATATACGATTTCCTCCGCCTGCTGTTTGCTAGGGCATCCACAGCCATAAGCTATCTCTCCGGTGAACCTATGGTCAAATACACCGAAGAAAAGATTGTCAGCCTCATACTTGAACGTTTCGCCGGGAAGAAGATATATGTTCTTGCTCCGCTTGTAAAAAACCGAAAAGGACATTACAAAGAACTGTTTGAATCTATCCGTAAAAAAGGATTCCTGACAGTGAGAACCGATGGAGAACTCAGAGAAATAACTCCCGGCATGAAGCTTGACCGCTACAAAAATCACTCCATAGAAGTGGTGATCGACCGTCTTAAAGTGTCGGACAAGGATGCCACACGGCTACGGGAAACTACGTCAGAAGCCCTTCGCCAAGGCGATAAGCAGATGATGGTCTATGATGTGGATGCCGATTCGATATTCCATTTCTCCCAGCAACTGATGGATCCGGCAACAGGTCTCTCCTATCGCGAACCTGCTCCACATAATTTCTCATTCAACTCGCCTCAGGGAGCTTGCCCGCGATGCAAAGGGCTGGGCGAAGTCAACATAATTGACCGCAATAAAATCATCCCGACCCCATCACTGTCTATACATCAGGGAGGTATAATCCCATTGGGGAAATACCGCAACTCCATGATTTTCTGGCAGATCGAAGCCATCTGCAATAAATTCGGATGTTCGCTGAACACACCGCTGAGTGAAATTCCGGAAGAAGCTATTGACGAAATACTCAACGGCACAAATGAACGTCTTGTTATAAAAAACGCAACACTGTCAACCTCAAACTATTTTATGGCCTACGAAGGTCTGATAAAATATATCGAGATGCAGCAGGATGACGAGGCCGGAGCAGCCGCACACAAATGGAGCGAGCAGTTTTTTTCACGATGTGTCTGCCCCGAATGTAACGGACAGCGTCTTAACCGCGAAGCTCTCCACTTTTTCATTGATGGTCAAAACATAGCCCAACTGAGCCATCTGGATATAAGCGACCTATACGAATGGTCCAAGACAATCGAAAACCGTCTCTCCCCGACACAGGCTATTATTGCACGCGAAATTATCAAGGAAATCCGCAGCCGCCTGGGGTTTCTGGTTGATGTCGGTCTCGACTATCTGTCGCTTGACCGACGGTCGGCTACGCTCTCCGGCGGAGAGAGCCAACGCATCAGGCTTGCCACCCAGATAGGATCGGAACTTGTCAACGTTCTTTACATTCTTGACGAGCCGAGCATCGGGCTGCATCAGCGCGACAACCATAGGCTGATTGAATCACTAAAAAAACTGAGGGATGCCTCCAACTCAATTATTGTGGTCGAGCATGACAAGGATATGATGCTTCAATCTGACTATATTGTTGACATTGGACCGAAAGCCGGGCGAAAGGGCGGCGAGGTAGTCTTTCAAGGCACGCCACAGCAGATGTTGGCCACCGACACGCTTACCGCACGTTATCTTAATGGCTCAGAGCAGATTCCCATTCCCGAATCCCGCAGGATAGGCAATGGCAAGTATCTGACTCTGCATGGAGCGACAGGCAATAATCTCAAAGATGTCACACTGCAGCTGCCGCTTGGCACACTCATTGTTGTGGCGGGAGTGTCGGGAAGCGGAAAATCCAGCCTTATCAATGCCACACTGCAGCCGATTCTGAGCGAAAAATTCTATCGTTCATTAACGCAGCCGCTTCCCTATTCCAAAATTGAAGGGCTGGAGAATATTGACAAAGTTGTCACTGTTGACCAGGCTCCGCTTGGACGCTCTCCCCGATCAAATCCGGCCACCTACACCGGCGTTTTTACTGACATCCGCAATCTTTTTGTCGGTCTTCCCGAAGCAAAAATACGCGGATACAAGCCGGGGCGTTTCTCATTCAATATTGCCGGCGGACGTTGCGATGCCTGTTTCGGCAACGGCTATCGCACAATAGAGATGAACTTTCTGCCGGATGTGCTTGTCCCATGTGAAGTGTGTGGAGGCAAACGCTACAACCGTGAGACTCTCGAAGTCCGTTTCAAAGGCAAATCCATTGCCGATATTCTCGATATGACAATTAATCAAGCTGTTGATTTTTTCACGTCCGTACCCAACATCCTGCGCAAGATAAAGGTACTTCAGGAAATCGGTCTCGGATACATAAAACTCGGCCAACCGTCAAGCACTCTATCCGGTGGAGAGAATCAGCGCGTCAAACTTGCAACAGAACTTGCCAAGAAAGATACCGGAAAGACTCTTTTCATCCTTGACGAACCGACCACCGGACTGCACTTTGAGGATATCAAGGTGCTTCTTGGTGTGTTTAAGCGCCTGGTCGATAAAGGCAATACCGTTCTGGTAATCGAACACAACCTTGATGTCATCAAATCAGCCGACCACATAATCGACATGGGTCCCGGCGGAGGCAAAAACGGCGGTCAGATCATTGCCGCAGGCACGCCCGAAGAGATAGCCGCCGGATCATCACCCACCGCTTCATTCCTTGCCGATGAACTAAAAAGCTGTCACTAAACCGAAATTCCAATCTGTCTCTAGCTGGAATTGAAGATCAAAAAAAATCGTGGAAGAATTGCTCCTCCACGATTTTATTTTTTTGCGGCATAAGCCACGTTGTTAACAGATTATTCAAACATGCCTTTGACAGCATTCACGCCTTTATCAACGCCTTCTTTAGCCTTATCTGTCAATTCATTGGCCTTAGCCTCAACTTTTTCCTTTGCTGATTCCTTAGCTTCTTCGGCTTTTGCTTTTGCTGCTTCAACTGAAGCATCTTTAGCCCCACTGAGTTCCTCTGCCTTGTTGAGCGCATTTTCAACGGATGCAAGAGCCGTTCCCAGACCGACCTTATCAGCATACGGCTTGATCTGAGCCAGATAGCTCTTGGCATCAGCAAGTTTGCCACTTGTGATAAGACTCTTCACATAAGCTATTCCCTTGGCAACATTTTCTTTTGAAGCTGCATTTTTGATTTTATCGACAAGTGAAACAGCTTCTGCATCGGTCGGTGCCTGAACATCAGCAGGAAGACCTTCGATTTCCGTAACTTCAACTGCTTCTGTCTCAACTACCGTAGTAGCTGCATTTGAGAGCGAATCAGCGGTTTCTGTCGTTTTAGAACCTCCACCGCAAGAAGCAAGTGTCAGTGTGGCGATAACGGCCACGGAAAAAATGATACGTTTCATAGTTCTTTTTAAAATTAGGTTATTTAGATTTTTGACATATTATATAACGGACGCAGACCGCAAATAGTTTATATAACCGATAAAAAATCTAACTTTGACCGTTTATTTTAAAATGAGTAGCTGACACCGATTGCCGGAGCAAATGCATGGACATCATAATCAGCCGTAAACTTACGACTCGTGTTAAGCATCAGATCATTATACGTGCATGACGCGTTATCGACACCAAGGCCGGCTATATACATGAACGCAACATCTATTGACAGTCTGTCGATCGGACGGAATGAAAAACCGACAGTTGGCTCAATTTTGGTCATGCCCGGAGTCTCCGGATTGTAATGTTCCTTGCTCACAGGCGTTGTATCGACCATGAGTCCGGCCCGCAAATCAAATCTGTTGGTCAGCGCATATTCTGCTCCGAGATGGAAACACCACGCATTTGAATAGTTTTTCGGAATATTCTGATTGTAATCCTGAAGCGGCTCAGGGAACTCAATGTCAAGTTGGCGATAAGTCTTCCACCCTGTGAACTGAGCATCGAAAGCCAAAAGCAGTTTTGGAATCGGCTTATAGCTTGCTCCGACATTCAGCACATACGGACACGGCATTTCCGCACTGAAATTGGATTCATTGATCAGGCCAAGTTTCTTTTCAAGCACCCCTTCAGCCTCACGATTGGCATAGCTGACACGTGCTATACCGGCATTGACTTTCATACTCATCTTGGTACGAAAATTTGCCCCGACGGTCCATTTGTCATTGATGTCATACATCACACCGATATTTGCTCCAAGTGCCACAGCCGATGTTCCTTTAAGATTGACCGATGCGGCGGCAACGTTTCCGAGCGGACTGATCGGCAATCCCATTGCTCCGATTGCCGTATCGAAAGAATTTCCACTGACCAAAGCCTTGTCAAGATCGACACTGCCCCATGTGATCATCATGCCAAGACCTACCGAGAGCTTCGGAATTATACGCCATGCAATTGTCGGCTGAACGGTATAGACCTGAAGCTTCACCTGCTGGTTCAGCATCGAACCGGGCCAATTATTGGTCCAGTTTATTGCACTTCCATAGGGGGTGTAAAAACTGATGCCGGCCTGAAGATTGTCATATATCTTAAATGCAGCATTGAACGCCAGCGGAGTACTCAGGCCGTTCTGAGACTCATAGGTGACGCCTTCGTATTCTGTCGAAGCAATGGCTTTTATTCCGGTCACAGTTCCGGTCAGATCGAGAGTTTTCTCCGAGAAGCCAAGACCGGCCGGATTGAAAATCATATTTTCAGCACCGAGTTTGAGCGCAGTTCCGGTATGTCCCATGCCGAGTTGTTTCGCGCTTAATGTATTGATCTGGTAGCCTTCTGCCATAAGGGTCAGAGAACTGAATATGGCAGCAATGCCCAGCAATTCTTTTTTCATAATGGTTATAAAATTGGTAAAAACTTCAACAAAGATACGCTTTTTTCCCATCCTGACAAAAAAATGGCTGCGAATGTGGAGGTTGGGATATTAATTTGTATTTTTGTTGAGACAACAATCTTTGTGTAAATTAGTACCTGAAAACATCTCATAACCCTATGAAAAGATTCATAATATTAGCGGCATTGGCTGTTTCTTCGACCATGCACGCTGAAAATTACAGCGAGACATCTCCGAATGGCCGCATTGCAGTTGAGTTTAACAATGACTACGGCATGGCTCTTTACAGCGTCAAGGTTGACGGCAGCTATCTGATAAAGCCGAGCCGCTTGGGCATTGTTGCATCAAACTGGCGTTATAACGACTCCGGAGAGGCAGAAATCACACGCAATCAAGCAAATGAGACATGGGCGCAGCCTTGGGGCGAGAACAAAACCTGCGTGAACTGCTACCGTGAAATGGCCGTGAAAGTTGACGGCGGGAAAATGACCATGCGATTCCGCATTTTTAATGACGGAATGGCATTCCGATATGAAATCAACGCGCCGCAGGACTCATTAATAATAATCGATGAACTGTCGCAGTTTAATTTTGCATCCGGAGGAGAGTCATGGTCCATCCCCGGCAATTTTGAAACATACGAACTGGAATACCGCAATATTCCTATTGACCAGGTGACAGATGCCAACACTCCATTCACTTTCCGCACCGATGCCGGAGTTTTCGGTTCTGTCCATGAAGCGGCTCTTTACGATTATCCGGAAATGATCCTGCGCCGCGATGCCACCGGAATCCTGAAAGCCGACCTTGCTCCACTGCCCGATGGGGTGAAAGCTTATATCCCCGACCGGTTCACAACTCCGTGGCGCACCGTTCAGATTGGGACTAAGGCAACGGATCTTATAAACTCAGCAATGATTCTGAACCTGAACGAGCCGTCAAAAATAGAGGACACTTCATGGATTCGTCCGCAGAAATATGTCGGAATATGGTGGGGCATGCATCTCGGCACACAGACATGGATCATGGGACAGCGTCATGGAGCAACTACCGAAAATGCAATCCGATATATCGACTTTGCCAAGAAAAACGATCTTCAGGGAGTTTTGTTTGAAGGTTGGAACGAAGGCTGGGAAAACTGGGGCGGAAATCAGCATTTCAATTATCTGAAAGCTTATGCCGATTTCGACATAGACCGCATATCCGCTTATGCCAAGGAAAAAGGAATAGAACTTTGGATGCATAATGAGACAGGCGGCAACATTCCGGAATATGAAGCTATGCTTGACAGCGCATTCGCTTACTATGCCTCTCTTGGTGTGCATACCGTAAAAACCGGCTATGCCGGAGGTTTCAAGGGAGGATATTTCCATCATTCCCAATATGGCGTACGCCACTATCAGCGCGTTGTGGAAACGGCAGCCAAATATCATATCATGATCGACGCACACGAACCGATCAAAGAAACCGGAATACGCCGCACTTGGCCTAACATGATGACACGCGAGGGCGCTCGCGGCATGGAATGGAACGCTTGGTCAGAAGGCAACTCCGCCGACTATCTCTGCACGCTTCCTTTCGTGCGCCTGCTTTCCGGTCCGATGGATTATACGCCCGGAATATTCGATATCAACTATGAGCGTGCGAAAGCCGATCCGGGACGAATCGAATGGAACGGACCCAACGGTCATTGCCGCATCAAAACCACACTTGCCCGACAGATTGCCAATTGGGTGATCATCTACTCCCCGCTGCAAATGGCCGCAGATCAGATTGAGAACTATGAAGGACACGAAGCATTCAAATTCTTCCGCGATTTTAACGCCGACTGCGACTGGTCCAAAGCATTAGACGGAGAAATCGGGAAATATATCATTGTTGCACGCCGTGCCGGCGACCGTTATTTTCTTGGAGCAGGCACCAACTCCGAAGCCCGCACCGTCTCCGTGCCGCTTGATTTTCTGAAAGACGGCATCCGCTATACGGCTGAAATTTATGCTGATGTCGAAGGACAACCGGATAAAGTGAACATCTCTCGCCGCACAGTCACATCCAATGACACTCTGCTGATCGGGATGGCGGCAACCGGAGGTCAGGCAATTTCTTTCATTCCAGAATAATCCAGCGCAAATGAATATCCGGCAGATTACCGCAACCATTCTGTTTATTGTCTGCGCATGCCTTTCAGTAAGAGCGGATATTGTCGATGTATGGACGTTGGAGACACGCGACACGGCAAACTACTTTCCGCCAACGCTGGGAAACGGACACACAGGTGTTGTCATAGACATTTCCGGACTCCGGCCTGAGCGGATGTTTCAGGCTTCCGTGTTCAACGACGGCCAACTGGGACGCGTCAGCACAATACGTCCGGTGGCAGTGCCGCTCTCACTTGAGATAGAAGTTAATGGCAACACCGGCATTGATTATTCCGATTATAGGCAACGGTTATTGATGGATAAGGCTACCGTTGAAACGCAATATCGGATTGGCGGAGTCGCCGTATCGGCAAGTTACAAGGCTTTACGCCAATTGCCGCATGCAGTCATGGCGGAAGTCGTGCTGACCGCCGACAAGGATGCCGACATCACCGTCATAAACCGCCCCGATGTATCCGCGCTTGACGATATATCGCTGACTCCTGCCACGATATGGTGTGAGGACGGAGGCATGAAAATTATGCGCCTGACAGCAAGCTACAACAACCACCATGATTTTATGGCAGCTACAGTGTCACTCCTCCCCGAATCAGGCAACTGGGAGAGGATCGGCGTTGACACTCTCCGGATATCAATCAAGAAGGGAGAGTCGGCATCGTTGTGGGCAATTGCTGCAGAATGTTCGACAGCGGACTTCGCCGACCCATATAATGAATCGGATCGCCAGACCATCTATGCTATCCGCCAAGGCCGCAGCAACCTTGCGTCAAGACACGAATCCGAATGGGCTTCGCTATGGCGTTCGGATATTAAAGTAGAAGGCAATGATGAATTGGCCGCACACGTTCATTCATCACTATACAATATTTACAGTTCCATCCGTGAAAACTCACGCCGAAGCATTGCGCCGATGGGACTTACATCCGATAAGTACTACGGTCATATATTCTGGGATGCCGACACGTGGATACTGCCTGTACTGGCTGTGCTGCATCCGGAGCTGGCGCGCTCTATGATCGACTACCGCACGGACAGACTCCCGGCAGCAAAAAGAAAAGCGGCTGCCTACGGATATGACGGAGCTATGTTTCCTTGGGAGTCGGATCATCGCGGAGAGGAATCGACTCCGACATTTGCGCTGACCGGACCGCTGGAACATCACGTCACGGCCGATGTGGCACGCGGAGCATGGCTCTACTATTGTGTGTCGGCCGATACGGCATGGCTTCGCTCTAAAGGCTACCCACTGCTTGAAGAATGTGCCCGCTTTTGGGCTGACAGAGTTTCGCCTACTGTCTCCGCCGACAAAGGAGTGCGTTATACCGTTAGAAATGTTGTCGGCGCTGATGAATATGCCATCGGTGTTGACGGCGATGCTTTCACGAATGCCGCAGCATCAAAGGCGTTGGAATATGCTGCCTCGGCAGCGGAGAGTCTTGGCATTGCGCCTGATCCTCTATGGCGGGAGATTGCCGGAAGAATGGAATATCACTTTATGGCCGACGGACGGATCATGAAAGAGCATGCCGGCTATAATGGAGAAATGACAAAGCAGGCCGATGTGGAGCTGTTGGCTTTCCCACTCGGCATAATGAAAGATCCGGAACAGATTCGTGACAATATTGAATATTACTCAACCAAGATTGACAGCACCGGAGGCCCTGCCATGAGCCATTCTGCAATGGCGGTCAACTATGCCCGCATGGGGGAGGCGGAAAAGGCGGCACGATTGATCGATCGGTCATTCCGCCCGAACATTCGCGGACAATTTATATCTCTGTCCGAGACTCCGGGCAACGATGAGACATATTTCATGACAGCCGCCGGAGGTCTGCTTCAAGCTATTGTCTTCGGATATTGCGGGCTGGAGATCACAGACAAAGGCATAGAGCAACTTCCATCGACTCTTCCGAAAGGCATTAAATCCGTCACAGTAACAACCCCGGCCGGAACCTATCAACGCCAAGCCCAATAAACCGTGCGGAATGTGATAATAGAAGATGCGAGCCAGATGAATCATCCAGCCCGCATCCTTTATATCTGATAGAATGTTCGTCAGGGGGAATTTATTTCAGGATATCCTTAACGGCGTCGTTTGGAACCATCTGTTCCTGGAACGTGTAAGCTCCGGTCTTGGGCGATTTCACGCACTTGATTACCTTGCTATATGTACGTCCTTCGCCTTTTTGCAGAGATGCTACGGTTTTCTTTGCCATATCGCGGAATTATTATTTAATTTCTTTGTGAACGGTTACTTTCTTGAGGATAGGGTTGTATTTCTTGAGTTCAAGACGCTCAGTAGTGTTTTTGCGGTTCTTGGTTGTAATATAACGAGAAGTACCGGGCATACCACTGGCCTTGTGCTCTGTGCATTCCAGAATTACCTGCACGCGATTACCTTTAGCTTTCTTTGCCATCTTCTTAGAATTCTAAATATTTGATTTCAGTTAAATAACCCTTTCTGGCTGCTTCCTTGATTGCGGCATCGAGGCCGTTCTTGTTGATAGTGCGCAAGCCGTTGGCTGAGATTGTGAGAAGAATCCAAGCGTCCTGTTCAACCCAATAAAATTTCTTGGTGAAGAGATTGACGTTGAATTTACGCTTTGTGCGGCGCTTTGAGTGGGAAACATTATTACCCACCATTGCTTTCTTGCCTGTGATTTGACAAATCTTTGACATGGCTGTTGTTACTTAGATCTGTTATAGTTCGATTGTTGTTAACGCTGTACGTTTCATGGCCGCCATCTCAGTTCTCATATCACTGCTAAGCGCATCATTTTTAACAGCTTTACAGGATGAGCCACGAAACAGTGTGCAAAGTAACGAATTTTTCTTCTAACGGCCAAATTTTCCGCCCTTTTTGTGTCGTTTTTTATTTTTTCAGATGTTTGACGATTTTAATTGTACTATCTTTGCACCTGTTTATATAATCTTCCATCAAACGGATGCCATTATGAAATTTCTTTTCCGAATTGTCCTTCTTTTCTCCATCGTCCTGACAGGATGCAACAAAGATGATGAGTTTTACGCTGTTGCCAAACCTATAATCACGTTTGACCATGAGAATGGCATATACGAAGTGAATGTCGGAGAGGAACTGACGCTGAATCCCACAGTCGAAAATGGAGAGAATGCAGAATACCGCTGGACGCTTGATGACGGCACGGTCATCTGCCGGGAGCGCGTATGGACCTCCCGCTGGGACGAAGCGGGCGAATACTACGCATTGCTCTCGGTGACAAACGCCGGCGGCACAGCGCGCGAAGAAGTACGCATCGATGTCATAGCGAAGCTGCCCCCATCCATTTCGCTTGCATTGCCCTCAACCGGATTGACCATCAAAACCGGAACCTCCTACGAATTTGCCCCGCTGTTCGGCAATATCGACAAAAACGAGGCATTGACAGTTGAATGGATTGTTGACGGACAAAAGATGGGCGATGAACAGACATTCACGTTCACGCCGACAACCCAAGGCACATATAATATAACTGTGCGGGCAACAAACAGCTCCGGCACTTCCGAAAAAAGTTTTACGGTTTCTGTTGCAGACTCGCTGCCGGCGTCAATCCGGTTTGTGCCACTTTCATATTTCACGGCCGACAGTGTGCGATACACTGTTGCGGGGCGTTCAATCGGACTTCAGGCGATTGGAGAAAATGTTTCCGACGACGGATATGAGTGGCATGTCAACGGCGAAAGACTCGACTGCAACCAATCCTATCTATCATTTACGCCATCAACCGCCGACACATATAATATAATGGTATCAAACAGCGGTGCGCAGACAACAATAAAGGTGGTCTGTATGGCCGAAGCCGCATTTCGGACATACACATCCGGCATGTCTGATGAAGCCACAAAAGTCTTGGAATATGTTCCTGCACCCGGTCAGTTCATCGGTGAGACAAGCAGCATCGGAGGAATGACGGAATCCATCAGCACGCGCCGGCAAGCAGAGGATTGGGCGTTTGACCGCCTGTCGAAACACAAATTCGTCTCGCTTGGAGCTTGGGGCGGCTATATTATCGCAGGGTTCGACCATAGCATAAAAAACAACCGCAGCGGATACGACTTCGCGATTATGAGCAATGCAATTTCAACCTCCAACGAGCCGGGGATAGTGTGGGTGATGCAAGATGTCAACGGCAATGGGCTGGCTGATGACGAATGGTATGAGCTTCGCGGAAGCGATTTTGGCGGAAACGCCAAAAGCCATGCCTGGAGCACGACCTACTACCGGCCGGCAGGCGACTGCATCGCAGTGCAATGGATCGACCTCGAAGGCACCCGCGGACAGATCGACTATCTGGGAGACACGCACAGCCAACCATCTTACTATCCCAAATGGATTGACGCAACGGATTACACGTTGTATGGCTCACGTCTTGCTCCCCGCAACACGCTTGATCCGGCGACAGGCTTCTGGAGCAACCCTCCGTTTGGCTGGGGATATGCCGACAATCTCGGCAGCGACCTCATTGACGGCGACACACAGAGCGGTGCAGGCCAATGGATAGGGTTCAAGATTTCAAATGCCGTATTGCCTGATGGCGCATCAGTCAATCTCAATCACATTGATTTCATCAAAGTGCAGACCGGAGTCATGGCCTCATCGGGACGTCTGGGAGAACTCTCCACCGAAATACTCGCAATCCGCGATCTGTGACATATCAGCGCCGCACCAAATGGGGAAAATATGGCGCGATCGGGATCGGATTTGCGGCAACGAAAAGTTTTGTTTAACTTTGTCATCGCTTTCGGAGAAGGGAATCCGGTGAGAGTCCGGAACAGTACCCGCTGCTGTAAATCCCATTTGCATGACTGCCGCACGAGCCATTGCCGATAGAGGTGCAACACTATGCACCAAACAAGGTGAGAAGGCGCGAACAGTCAGGGACAAGTCAGAAAACCTACCGTAGCAAACATAGCTGTCAATCATGCCTGCGGGACATACAGGCGATTCACAACCCCCAAATGCGGCAAATCCGCTACGGAACGGCAACCGTTTCCCGGCAAAGTGAAAATCCAACCCGTGAGCAGTCCTGAGCGACAGCATCGCGGGATTATTTATTATACGCCAACAATATTATAAAACAATAAAACTGAAAAGTATGAAGAATTTGAAAGTAACATTATCCGTTCTCGCAGCATCCATAATGCTTAGCTCTTGTTCAGATGACGAGCCGGAAGCCCCGAGCGTCTATCGCCGTGTGATTGATTTTGAAAACCCCGGTCTGACTTTAGCCGGCCCTACATCCTATGGGGAAAATCTTTATAACAACTATGAGGGCGAAAAGTTTGTCATCGGCTCAATTGAAGTTGAAAAAGGTGTCAACATGGTATTCGGCGTGAACTACAGCGAATACTATAATACCTATGATTTCACCGCCGGCGGAATGGTGCTTTCGCAATGGAACTACCGCAGCAATATCGAAGGAAAGACCGAAAACTGGTGGTACAACTACCTAAATCAGTGTAGTGTCTATAACACAAACTCGACTGACGGCACAAATACAGGCGCCGGTGCTGAAGGCTCAAACACATTTGCCGTAATCAACGGATTTGATACAAGCGCACCATCGTTCAATATGACCGCTGATGCAGAATATCTGGTTGAAAGAATTGAGATCTGCCCCAACTCATATCTCTACGGCGTAATCACTGAAGGCAACGCATTCGGCAACGATCCCGGAAAATCGCTGGCTGAAACAAACGGATGGTTCAAAATTCTTGCCTACGGATATGATGCCCAAGGCAATCCGACCAACGGAGGTAAACCTGCTGAAAAATATATCTGCGACTATCGTGCCGAAGCGAATATCGCAATCGAATCAACATGGCAGACATGGGATCTCACAGTCCTCGGACGTGTCAACAAAATCAAATTCGATTTTGAAGGATCAGACACAGGAGCATACGGACTTAACACTCCGGCCTATATGTGTATTGACAACATCACCCTGCGCATGAACTAACCGCAGGGCTGACCGTAGATCCGATAAACAGCGACATATATGTTGCAGATGCCGTAAATTGCCAACAAAACGGCACGATCTACCGATATAATGCCGAAAGGAAATACATTTCCGTTCTGTCGCGACCCATGCCCGGCATTAACATTGAAATATTCTTCTCTTTCATCCCCAAATTCTGATTTGCAGGGCGAATAAAAATGGATTTGGCAAAATCATGAAAAAACATTAACTTTGCAGTCGCTTTTTAGCATCCCGCGTGTGATGGGAAATTAAGGAGCAATAACTTAATTTTTAGTAACACATTTAAATTTCATTCAATGAAGACTTTCCAACTGACAGCCGAACCACGTACGAACCTCGGCAAGAAAGCCGCAAAGGCACTCCGCAAAGAAAACAAAATTCCGGTAGTACTCAACGGAGGCGAAATCGTCACTCTTCCCTACTCCGGCACACTCCGTGAAGGCGAAAAGATAGTTGAAATAGCAAACGGCCGCGGCATGATCACAACCGATCTCACCGTTACCCAGGAAGATGTTCGCAATCTTGTATATACTCCCGATATTTTCGCAATCGAACTCAATATCCACGGCGAAAAACGCATGGCCGTGCTCAAAGACATTCAGTTTCATCCGGTAAAAGATACCATCCTCCACATTGATCTTCTCGAAGTTTCTGAAAACAAACCGGTAAGCATTGATGTTCCGGTAAAACTCGAAGGTCATGCCGAAGGTGTTAAAGCCGGTGGTAAGCTGACGCTGTCCATGAAGAAGCTCCGCGTTAAAGCTCCTTACACCCAGATCCCCGAACGCGTTGTTATCAACGTTGACAATCTCGGCCTTGGCAAGACACTCCAGATCGGCGACCTCCACTTTGAAGGTCTTGAACTGATGAACGCCAAAAACGCCGTTGTCTGCGCCGTACAGCTCACTCGCGCTGCTCGTGGTGCTGCTGCTACTGCTGCCAAATAATCAACCGTATGAAATATCTCATTGTAGGGCTTGGCAACATAGGCAACGAATATGCCGCCACGCGCCACAATACAGGATTTATGATATTGGATGCCTTAGCCGAGGCATCCAATATCTCTTTTTCTACGGAACGCTACGGCGATATAGCACGGATGCGCCTGAAAAACCGGCAGCTTATATTGCTTAAGCCATCAACCTACATGAATCTCAGCGGCAATGCCGTGCGCTATTGGAAGGAGAAAGAAGGAATCGACATAGACCATATTCTTGTGCTGGTTGATGACATAGCCTTGACATTCGGGACTATAAGGCTGAAAATGCGAGGAAGCGATGCCGGACATAACGGATTGAAAAACATCGCCCAGATGCTTGGCACAGACGCATATCCCCGCCTCCGCTTCGGAATAGGCAACGACTTTCCCCGCGGTTGCCAGATTGACTATGTGCTTGGACCATTCACTCCGGAACAGCGGACGCTACTGCCTGAACGCATTGATACGGCAATCGATGCCATAAAGACATTCTGCCTTGCCGGTCCGGCAACAGCAATGAACCAATTCAACAATAAATAGCAGCTTCCGCCATGCCAAAATCCGAAGAACGAATCGACAAATGGCTATGGGCAGTCAGAATATTCAAAACCCGCACCATTGCCACAGATGCCTGCAAGAAAGGGCGCATCAGCATAGGCGACATTACGGCAAAACCGGCCCGCATGGTCAAAGTCGGAGATATTGTCAAAGTGCGCAAACCGCCGGTTACATACTCATTCCGGGTTCTTGCCCTGACAGAAAACCGTCTTGGCGCAAAGCTCGTGCCTGACTACATGGAGAATATCACTCCGCGCAGCGAACTTGACCTGCTGGAAATTGTGAAAATCAGCGGATTCATCGACCGCCGCAAAGGATTGGGCCGACCGACCAAGCGAGAAGGCCGCCAGCTCCACCGCTTCACCGAAGAGGCTTACGATTCCACCGACTCTCTTGGCTGGGACTTTGACTTCGATGATGACTTCTTCGATGACAAAGAAGATAATAATTAAGGAAATTTTTCCGTAATATCATTTTTTTGATTAATTTTGCCAACGGAATCAACAAATTGGTTTCGCATAACTAAATAAGCTAATCATTTCACACTTAATACGACAATGAAAGCATTTGTTTTTCCCGGACAGGGTGCCCAGTTTGTAGGAATGGGCAAAGATCTTTATGACTCCAACAAGACAGCCCACGAAATTTTTGAAAAAGCCAATGAGATTCTCGGTTTCCGCATCACGGATCTCATGTTTGAAGGCACTGACGAAGATCTCAAACAGACAAAAGTTACCCAGCCCGCAATATTCCTGCACTCAGTTATCCTTGCCAAGACAATGGGCGAAGAGTTTAAACCCGACATGGTTGCCGGTCATTCTCTCGGTGAATTTTCTGCTCTTGTAGCAGCCGGCGCACTGACATTCGAAGACGGTCTGCGTCTCGTATCGGCCCGCGCCCAAGCCATGCAGAAAGCATGCGAACTGAAACCCTCGACAATGGCTGCCGTTCTGGCATTGCCGGATGAAAAGGTTGAGGAAGTGTGTGAAGGCATCGATGGTGTTGTGGTCTGCGCCAACTACAATTGTCCCGGACAGATCGTTATCTCCGGCGAAATCGAAGCCATCGACAAGGCTTGCGAACAACTTCTCGCTGCCGGTGCAAAACGCGCATTGAAACTTAAAGTAGGCGGAGCATTCCATTCTCCTTGCATGGAGCCTGCACGCGCCGAACTTGCCGAAGCTATCGAACACACAACGGTTTCAGCCCCGATATGCCCCGTTTATCAAAATGTCGATGCCAAACCGCACACAGATCCTGCTGAAATCAAGGCTAATCTTGTGGCTCAACTGACAGCCCCTGTACGCTGGACACAGACAGTAAAAAACATGATTGCCGACGGAGCGACAGAATTTGTTGAACTCGGGCCGGGCAAAGTGCTTCAGGGCCTTGTTGCAAAAATCGACCGCACAGTCGCCACCTCAGGACGTCAATAATCCATTATGCCTGATAACCTATCATCGGCCCGCCTTCACTAGCGCGGGCCGACGTTTTTTCAACTGCAATCTCAATCAAATTCCCGACCCTCATGCCAGTCCATCATCTGACCGGGTTCAACCAAGCGGAGGTGCAAGTCTATGCTTCGCTGACAGAAGCCCAACTGCGAAATCGTCTTGATCCTGACAACGGACTTTTCATAGCCGAAAGTCCCAAGGTGATACGCGTGGCTCTGGATGCCGGATATGCCCCGCTATCTCTTCTGTGTGAAGAACGGCATATCAATGGCGACGCGTCAGATATAATCCGGCGATTCCCCGAATTGCCTGTATTTACCGGCAGCCGCGAATTGCTTTCGCAACTGACAGGCTACACGCTTACCCGCGGAGTGCTGTGTGCCATGCGCAGGAAGCCGCTTCCGCCGATTGGCCGCTTGGTAGAAAATGCAAGCCGCATTGCAGTCATCGATGGAGTTGTCGATACAACGAATATCGGGGCTATCTTCCGAAGTGCAGCCGCGTTGGGCATTGACGCCGTACTGCTGACATCCACTTCCTGCGACCCGCTCAACCGCCGCGCGATCCGTGTTTCTATGGGTTCGGTTTTCCTTATCCCTTGGACTTGGCTTGAAGAACCTATTTCGTCATTACGACAGTTCGGATTCAAAACAGTGGCAATGGCATTGACCGATAAATCGATTTCACTCGACTCTCCGCTTCTGAAACAAGCCGATAAACTGGCTATCATTCTAGGCACAGAAGGCGATGGGCTCGACAGCACTACCATTGACGAGGCTGACTATACAGTGCGCATACCGATGGCTCACGGCGTTGACTCCCTCAACGTAGCCGCCGCATCGGCAGTTGCTTTCTGGGAACTGCGCAAACGGTAGGAAATCACCACGATAATTCCACAGCCACCGAGTCCAGCTGCACATTCGGAATCGGTGGACATAGTTTTGCCACACGCACACGTCCCGACTCAACCAATGGAAATCGCGCCATCAATGCGGTCTTCAACCGGCCACACACATTCTCCAACAGTGCCGATGGTGATGCCATCACATGTTTTATCACATCACACGCCTCCGCATAGTTGACCGTCCGGGTCAGATCATCGCCACTGACTGCATCCAAGGCCGGATAGACAAGGCTTGCACTGACCTCAAACTCGTTGCCGACAATGCGTTCCTGTTCCATCACGCCATGACGCGCATAACACCGCAACCCATTAATCTCTATCGTGACTCTATCCATCCGTAATCCTATTTGCGGCTGCGCTTTTTCTGTTTATCCTTTCGGCCTACATGTTTTTTGCCTGAATCCGGTTTGCCTTGCGGAAGGTTGTCGGAATGTATAGGCTTGCCGAATTCATCGACCAGAACAAAGTCAAGCTGTCTCTTGTCAAGTGCTGTTCGGGCTACTTTAACCTTCACCTCATCGCCCAGACGGTAGCGGTTGCCGCGTCGATGACCGATCAAACAATAGTTTTTCTCATCAAAATCATAATAGTCATCTGCCAGATCACGCACCGGGACAAGTCCTTCACACATATTTTCGGACAGTTCGACATAAAGCCCCCATTCGGTCACTCCGGAGATCACACCATCATAGACCTCGCCAAGATGGTCGCCCATAAACTCAACCTGCTTATATTTTATAGACGCCCTCTCGGCATTTGCCGCCAACTGCTCCATCTCCGATGAATGTTTGCACAAATCCTCAAGTTTTGCCTGATTGACCGATCGGCCACCGGCGAGATAACGTTCAAGAAGCCGATGGACCATCATGTCGGGATAACGGCGTATCGGGCTGGTGAAATGGGTGTAGTAGTCAAACGCCAATCCGTAATGGCCGATGTTGTTGGTGGTATATATCGCTTTTGCCATAGAGCGAATCGCGAGTGTCGAGAGGAAATTTTCCTCGCCACGACCCTTGACATCAGCAAGCATACGATTGATCGAACGGTTAACGTCGCGCGATGATCCTGTTTCTTTTACTTTGAAGCCAAACGTGCGGGCTATCTTTGACAAATCGGCCAGCTTACCGGGGTCAGGCATATCATGCACCCGATAGACAAATGCCTTTGGATGCTTATGCTTTTCCGGACATCCTATAGCCGCGGCCACAGTCTTGTTGGCCAGTAGCATAAACTCCTCAATAAGTTTATTGGCATCTTTTGATTCCTTAAAGTATGCACTGATGGGATGACCGTCTGCGTCAATCTCAAACCTGACCTCCGCCCGGTCAAAATCAACAGAACCGTTCTCATACCTCTCCTTGCGGAGTATTTTTGCCAACCGGTCAAGAGTCAATATCTCTTCAACATAGTCACCTTCACCGGTCTCTATCACCTGCTGCGCCTCCTCATAGGTGAACCTGCGGTTTGACTTCGTCACCGTGCGGCAGATCTTATGGTCAAGCACCTGTGCTTTGTCATCCATCTCAAAAACGCACGAGAATGTCAGCTTTTCCTCATCCGGACGAAGCGAACAGATGCCATTCGACAGATGCTCCGGAAGCATCGGAACCACACGATCTACAAGATAGACCGATGTGGCGCGTTTCTGGGCTTCTTTATCAAGAATAGTGTCGGGCTTGACATAATGAGTCACATCCGCAATATGAACACCCACTTCATAATTGCCGTTTTTAAGTTTTCTGATCGACAACGCGTCATCAAAATCTTTGGCATCCTTGGGATCAATCGTGAACGTGGTGACATCTCTCATGTCAACGCGCTGCGAAATCTCTTCCGGTGTAATTCCGGCATCAATTTTCACCGCAGCCGAATTAACATTCTCCGGATAGCGGTAAGGAAGTCCGAATTCTGCCAATATAGCGTGCATTTCAGTCGTATTCTCCCCTGTCTCGCCTAAAATATCCTCGACAACCCCTATCGGATTTTTTGCATCATCGGGCCACGATGTTATCCTGACTATGGCTTTCTGACCTGTCTTGCCGCCTTTCAGCTTGTTGCGCGGGATGATGATATCTGTCGCAAGAAATTTGGAATCGGTCTGCAAATAGGCATATTGTCTCATCACCTGAAGCGTCCCGATGAAAGTCTGATCCTTCTCCTCGATAATCTCAATGACCTCAGCTTCCGGCTCAACACCTTTGCGGCGTGCGGCAACGATTATTCTGACTTTATCTCCGTTAAGCGC
Organism: uncultured Bacteroides sp.; assembly: GCA_964438665.1. Classification (GTDB taxonomy): domain Bacteria; phylum Bacteroidota; class Bacteroidia; order Bacteroidales; family Muribaculaceae; genus Paramuribaculum. Next base: position 2,964 of record CAYTLU010000284.1, on the reverse strand, counting down.
ATGCATTGAATTGCGTTCCGCAACGAAAATATTCTCATTGTCCTCATCCGTCAACACACTGTTTTTGCCATTGCTGCGGCGTATGAACGTTCCGGTAGTTACATTGTTGCGCTGCGGCGACTTGTATTTTCCCGGCGACACCTCTATCAGATCTCCATCGAAAGCCATCTCGGCAAGCATGAATGCTATCGCGCGATGCGCTGCCGGAGTATCCGCTCCGATAGCGTATGCAACCTGCTTATAGTTGAACGTCGCGTTTTTTTGCTGGCTTATATAATTGACCACCTCCGCATGAAGATCTTTTGATCTCCTACCTGTTGCGGCAGAATCTTTTTTCGTCTTTGCCATAAGTCTAATTGTGTTTTATTCTAATAATAATATGAAATGTTAAGCGCAGTAGGGCTGACCTTCGGTTTTATCCATCCGGCCGGCACTCCTGCGCTTGAATATATATGTTGATTCCGTCACAGAGCCGGGAGAGATGGCCTTGGCGGATTATGCGTCGATATTAGCGTAGTTGGCGTTTGACTCAATAAAATCGCGCCGCGGACCGACATCCTCGCCCATGAGCATAGAGAAAATGCGGTCAGCCTCGGCTGCATCACTGATATGCACCTGCTTGAGCATGCGGTGTTCGGGCGACATCGTGGTGTCGCGAAGCTCCTGCGCGCTCATCTCGCCAAGACCTTTGTAGCGCTGCACTTTTGTCTTGTCGCCGTATTTGAGGATAAACTGCTGCACCTGCTGATCGGTCCAACAATATTCCTCAACCTTGCCGCGCATGCATTTATACAATGGCGGAGTTGCCAGATACAGATAGCCGTTTTCGATCACGGGACGCATGCGGCGGAAAAAGAACGTCATCAACAGAGTTGCGATATGCGAACCATCGACCTCGGCATCGGTCATTATTATAATCTTATGATACGCGATCTTTGAGATATTGACCTCTTTCGGATCCTCTTCCGTGCCGATTGTCACACGCATCGCGCGGAACATCGAAGTGATTTCCTGATTGTCGAAAATCTTATGATCCATAGCCTTCTCAACGTTCAGTATCTTGCCGCGCAACGGAAGAATGGCCTGGAACTGACGGTCGCGACCCTGTTTTGCAGTTCCGCCTGCCGAATCGCCCTCGACAAGAAACAGTTCGCAGTCCTCGGCCGTGCGGCTTGAGCAGTCGGCAAGTTTCCCGGGAAGTCCGCCGCCTGAAAGCGGCGATTTGCGAAGCACGTTTTTGCGGGCATTGTATGCCGCATGGCGCGCCTGCGCTGCCAATATCACCTTCCCGACAATGGTTTTTGCCTGCGTGGGATGTTCTTCCAGATAGTTGCGAAGAGCTTCGCTGACTGCCATCTGCACCGCGCCGATCACCTCATTATTGCCCAACTTTGTCTTGGTCTGCCCTTCAAACTGCGGCTCCATGACCTTAACGGATATGACAGCCGTCAATCCTTCACGGAAGTCGTCGCTCGACACCTCAATCTTCACCTTCTCCAGAAGTTTCTCATCCTCGGCATATTTCTTTAGTGTCGAGGTCAGTCCACGGCGAAAACCGGTCAGGTGAGTGCCACCCTCTATGGTGTTGATATTATTGACAAACGAATAGACATTTTCATTATAGGTGGTGTTATAAGTCAAAGCGACTTCCACCGGAATGCCCTGACGCTCCGTGTTAAGATGGATCACGTCATTTATCAATGACTCCTTGTTTGAGTCGATATACTCAACAAACTCGCGGAGACCGTCCTTGGAAAAGAAAGTCTCGCTACGAGGTTCTCCATTCTCATTGAGATCGCGCATATCTTTAAGCGTAAGCGTGATTCCGGCATTAAGGAACGCCAGATCGCGCAGACGATTGGCCAACGTCGTATAATCATAAACCGTTACGGTGAAAATGCTTTCATCCGGTTTGAACGTTATCGAAGTGCCGGTATGCCGGCTTTCACCTACTACCTGGAGCTCGCTTGTAGGCTTGCCGCATGAATATTCCTGCACATATGCCTTGCCTCCGCGATGCACCTCGGCACGAAGATATGTCGATAGCGCATTCACGCAACTCACGCCAACGCCATGCAGACCGCCGGACACTTTGTATGAGCCTTTATCAAACTTACCTCCTGCATGCAGCACTGTCAGAACAACCTCAAGAGCGCTTTTATGCTCTTTTTCATGCATATCGACCGGAATACCACGGCCATTATCCACAACCGTGATCGAATTATCCGCATTGATCGAAACGTCTATATGAGTGGCGTATCCGGCCAAGGCCTCATCGATCGAGTTATCTACAACCTCATAAACCAGATGATGCAATCCTTTGGTCGAAATATCACCTATATACATGGCCGGACGCTTTCTCACCGCCTCCAGTCCCTCAAGCACCTGAATGTTACTGGCGCTATATTCTTCTTCTAATTCTGCCATATACTGACTTAATTGTTTTACTACATAATTTTTCCTGCCGTTGAGCGGCTCTACCAACTCTGCAATTCCAGACTTAATAGCAAACAAAATTACATTTTTTTTCTCGCTCCCGCAAATTTTTAGACACTCAAATTCGCATCGCAGCGAACAGCATCAACAAAGCACAATTCACTATATATCAAATAAATAGGTTCAGACATCCTATTCAGCATCGCGGTTTCTGTGTGAAAAATTGTAAAATTATCAGTAAATGGCTTGCACCGTTGAAAAAATCAGCTTAACTTTGCAGCGCTTTTAACCAATCGGGGTGTAGCTCAGCCAGGTTAGAGTACGCGTCTGGGGGGCGTGTGGTCGGAAGTTCGAATCTTCTCACCCCGACGATATTCAGGTGAAAAAGGGTTTAGCTCAACGAGTTAAGCCCTTTTTTCCTATACCTACGCCACCAAATCCGAGGATTCATTTAGCTCTATCACCAAAAATGCGCCATAGCTTTGTAACGATGATGCTGACATTGGGTGCAGACCTTTATACCACAAG